>PWRV01000157.1 GCA_003563455.1 Thioalkalivibrio sp. | reverse complement strand
GCCTGCAGCGCCTGGACGACATCACCGAGATGTACCTGTTCTTCACCCAAGCCACCGGCCCTCCCCGTGTCCAGCCAACTTATGGGTAAAGGTCAGCCCGCAAGCGGGAGAGGGGAGCAATGCGTGACTTTCACGCTAACTCCCATGGCACTGCGCCACCCCCGAAGATGAAAGCTCCCTCCCCCGCTTGCGGGGGAGGGTTGGGGAGGGGGCCTGCGGCAGGGCCCTGCGGCGGCGGCCTGCGCCAGGACCCGGTCGCCATGCCCCGCCCCCACGCCCCATTGGGTTAGAATATCCGGCTTGTCTTCTATAACCGGTTGCACCACCTTGAAAGAGACCCTCGAGCAGGCGCTGGAGGCGGCGCTTTCCCAACTCGTGCGCGACGGCGTGTTGCCGGCCGATCACGGGGTTGAGGCCCGCGTCACGCGCACCCGCGAACGCGAGCACGGCGACTTCGCCGCGAATCTGGCCATGCAGCTCGCCCGTCCGGCGCGGCGCAAGCCGCGGGAGATCGCGGAACAACTGACCGCCGCGCTGCCCCCGGTGCCCGGTCTCGCCGGGGTCGAGATCGCGGGTCCCGGGTTCATCAACTTCCGGCTCGACGACAGCGCACGGTTCCGCGTGCTGCAGGCGATCGCCGAGGCGGGCGCCGACTACGGCCGCTCCAGGGTCGGGCACGGACAGCAGGTGCAGGTCGAGTTCGTGTCCGCGAACCCCACCGGCCCCCTGCACGTCGGGCACGGCCGGGGTGCCGCCTACGGGGCCACGGTCGCCGACCTCCTGGCCTTCTGCGGCTTCGAAGTCACGCGCGAATACTACGTGAACGACGCCGGCCGGCAGATGAACATCCTCGCGGCCAGCGTCTGGCTCCGTTATCTGGAACGGCGCGGTGTATCCATCCCGTTTCCGGCGAATGGCTACCGCGGCGAATACGTGCACGGCATTGCCGACGATCTCTCGGTATTGCTGGGTGACGCCGGCGTCCACCCGGCCGAGCATGTGCTCGAGGGCCTGCCGCCCGACGCACCCGACGGCGGCGACAAGGAGACCTACATCGACGCGCTGGTGGAACGCGCCCGGGAGCTGCTCGGCCCAACCCTGTACCGCCAGTTCTTCGACCACGGCCTGAACGCGATCCTCGACGACATCCGCGACGACCTCGCCGATTTCGGCGTGCACTACCAGAGCTGGTTTTCCGAGCGGAGCCTCGCCGATTCCGGTGCCATCGACGCGGCGGTCGAGCGCCTGCATCAGCGCGGTGCGCTGTACGAGAAGGACGGCGCGCTATGGTTCCGTTCCACCGACTACGGCGACGACAAGGATCGCGTGGTGCGCCGCGAGAACGGCGAGTACACCTATTTCGCCTCCGATATCGCCTACCACCGCCGGAAGTTCGAGCGCGGCTACGACCGGATGATCAACGTCTGGGGTGCGGACCACCACGGCTACGTCGCCCGCGTGCGCGCCGCGCTGCAGGCACTGGGGCTGGACGACTCGCGCCTCGACGTGCTGCTCGTGCAGTTCGCGATCCTCTACCGCGGGAGCGAGCGGGTGCAGATGTCCACCCGCTCCGGCAGCTTCGTCAGCCTGCGCGAACTGCGCGAGGACGTGGGTTCCGACGCCGCCCGCTTCTTCTACGTGCAGCGACGCTGCGACCAGCACCTCGACTTTGACCTCGAGCTGGCCAAGCGCCAGTCCACCGACAACCCGATGTACTACATCCAGTACGCGCACGCGCGGATCGCCAGCGTGCAGCGCACCGCTGCCGAGCGCGGCGCCGCCGCCGCCTTCGCCGACGCCCCCGAAATCGCCCGGCTGACATTGCCGCCGGAGACCGAGCTGCTGGTGCAACTGGACCGCTTTCCGGAACTGATCGCCGGCGCCGCCCTCGCGCGCGAGCCGCATCAGCTGGCGCAGTACCTGCGCGACCTTGCCGCGGGCTTCCACGCGTATTACAACGCGGTCCCGTTCATGAACGCCGAGGACGCCGAACTCGTTGCGGCGCGCCTGGCACTGGTCGGCGGGATCCGGCAGGTGCTGGCGAACGGACTGGGGCTGCTGGGTGTCAGTGCCCCCGAGACCATGTAGGATTCCGGGATGGCGCAGGCACGCAAGGTTCGCCGCAAACCCGCGTCCAGCCGCCGCCGGAGGCCGACGCCGGGCTGGGTCTGGCTGGTGGCGGGGGTGGTCGTCGGCCTGGCCGTCGCGGCTGCCCTGTATCTGCAGGGCGCCGACCGCATGGGGCAGGATCCCGGCTGGCTGACACGGGACGAAGGCCCGGCCGCCGCGCCCACGCCACAGCCGCTGGAGGAACCGCCGGCCGCCCCGGCCGAGCGCTCGCGGTTCCAGTTCTACGAGCTGCTCCCGCGGGACGAGGTGCGCATCCCCGCGGCCGAGCCACCACCCTCCCGGACCGTCGCGCCCGCCCCGGCGCCGACACCGGAGCCGACGCCGCGGGCGACACCGGAACCTCAGACAGCACCCCAGCCCGACGCGACGACGGGCGTGATGCTGCAGACCGGCTCCTTCCAGCGGCACGCGCAGGCCGACCAGATGAAGGCCCGGCTGGCAATGATGGGCCTGCAGGCCAGCATCCGCGAGGTCGAGGTCGGCGGACAGACCTTCCATCGCGTGTACCTGGGTCCGTTCGACAACGAGGCTGTCGCCAATCGCTGGGCCGAACGGCTGCAGCGCGAGAACTTCGAGGTGCTGCGGCTCCCCGCGTTCTGATGGGCCGCAATCCCCAGCCTGCCCCGATCCGCGAGCTCGAAGCATGCCTCGGCTCGCTGCTGCTGCACGACGAACGGGCTGCCCGAGAACTGCTGCAGCGCGCGTCCCGCCGGCTGGATCGCGGCCAGCCCGCCGATCGCCTGCTCGACCAGGCGCGCCGGCAGATCGACGAGGGCGTGCTGCGCGCCGACGCCTTCCGGGCCGCCCTGCCCGAACCGCGCTATGCCGGCGATCTGCCCATCCACACCGAGCGCGACCGCATCGTCGCCGCGATCCGCGAACACCCGGTGCTGGTACTCTGCGGCGAGACCGGCTCCGGCAAGACCACGCAGCTGCCGAAGTTCTGCCTCGAGGCGGGCCGCGGACGCCGGGGTCTGATCGGACACACCCAGCCGCGCCGCATCGCCGCACGCTCGGTCGCCGCTCGCGTCGCCGAGGAACTCGGGTCGGAGCCTGGCGGGACCGTCGGTCACAAGGTCCGCTTCGTCGACCAGACCGGTCCCGGCACGCGCATCAAGCTGATGACCGATGGCATCCTGCTCGCGGAACTGCGCCAGGATCGCGAACTGCTCGCCTACGACACGTTGATCATCGACGAGGCGCACGAGCGCAGCCTCAACATCGACTTCCTGCTCGGCTACCTCAAGCGGCTGCGGTCGCGGCGGCCGGATCTGCACCTGATCGTCACCTCTGCGACCCTCGACCCGGAGCGCCTCGCCCGCTTCTTCGACGACGCCCCGATCATCGAGGTCGCCGGCCGCGCCTGGCCGGTGGAGGTGCGCTACCGGCCGCTGCAGGCGGCCGTTGGTCCGGCGACCCCTGCACCCGCCGCGAAGGCGTCGCAGAGGGATGCCCGCGATACCGGCCCGGCGGCCGCCACACCCGAGCGCGATCTCTTCGACGGCATCGCCGATGCGGTGGCCGAATGCTGCCGTGCCGGCAGCGGCGACATCCTGGTCTTCCTTCCGGGTGAGCGGGAGATCCGCGACGCGGCGAAGCGCCTGCGCGGCGAACAGCCGGCGCACACGGAGATCCTGCCCCTGTACGCGCGCCTGTCCGCGGCCGAGCAGAGCCGGGTGTTCCGGCCCCACCCCGGACGGCGCATCGTGCTTGCGACCAACGTGGCCGAGACCGCCCTCACGGTGCCGGGCATCCGCTTCGTGATCGACAGCGGCCTGGCCCGGGTATCGCGCTATTCCTGGCGTTCCCGGCTGCAGCGCCTGTCGCTGGAGCCGGTCTCGCGCGCCTCCTGCACCCAGCGCGCGGGGCGCTGCGGGCGCCTGGGTCCGGGGATCTGCATTCGCCTGTTCGACGAACAGGACTTCGAACTGCGGCCGGAGCACACCGACCCCGAAATCCTGCGCTCGAACCTCGCGGCGGTGATCCTGCAGATGGCCGCGCTCGGCCTTGGCGACCCGCGGCACTTCCCCTTCGTCGATCCTCCGGACACGCGCCTGATCCGCGACGGCTACCGGCTGCTCGAAGAGCTGCACGCGGTGGATGCCGCGGGCCGGATCACCGCCGCCGGACGCCGGCTCGCCCACTTCCCGGTGGATCCCCGACTCGCCGCGATGATCGTGGCCGGCGGCGCGCGCGGGGCGCTGGCCGAGACCGTCACCATCGCCGCCTTCCTCGCGCTGCAGGACCCGCGCGAGCGACCCGCCGAGCACCGGCAGGCGGCGGACGAGGCGCACCGGGAATTCCGGGTCGAGGGCTCGGACTTTCTCGGCATCCTGCGCCTTTGGGAAGCCTGGCACCAGACCCGCGAGGACCTCGGCAGCAGCGCGCTCAAGCGCTGGTGTCGGGACCACTTTCTCGCGTTCATGCGCATGCGCGAGTGGCAGGAACTGCGTGCCCAGCTGCTGACGCTCGCCCGCTCCGGGGGCCTGCAGCGCAACGAGCTCCGCGCCGACCCGACGGAGCTGCACAAGGCGCTGCTCGCGGGTCTGGTCAGCCATGTCGGCCGCAAGACCGAGCGCGGCGACTATCTCGGCACGCGCAACCGCCGCTTCCAGATCCACCCGGCGTCGGGCCAGGCGAAACGCCGGCCCGAGTGGATCGTCGGCGCGGAGATCGCCGAAACGACCCGCGTGTACGCGCGCGAAGTGGCGGCGATCAAGCCCGACTGGATCCTCGAGGTGGCACCGCACCTGCTGAAGCACGACATCCACGAGCCCCACTTCCAGGCCCGCACCGGCCGCGTGGGGGCTCGGGACCGGATCACCCTTTACGGTCTGGTGGTCGCGCCGCGCGCGCCGGTGAACTTCGCCCGCCACGATCCCGCGGAGGCACGCCGGCTGTTCATCCAGCACGGCCTGGTCGAGGGCCAGCTGCGCTCGCGCTCGATCGGCCTCGCGGCGAATCTGGCGACGGTCGCGGAGATCGCGGAGATGGAGGCGCGGGGCCGCCGCCGCGACCTGCTGGCCGAGGAGGACCGGATGCGGGACTTCTACGACCAGCGCCTGCCGGGGGACGTCGTCGACGGACCCGGCTTTGAGGCGTGGATCCGCAAGGCGGAGAAGGCCGACCCGAAAATCCTGCAGATCGAACGGGCGGCGCTGCTGCAGGAACCCGACACGGTCCTGCCGCCGGGCGCCTACCCCGACGCACTGGAGGTCCGGGGACTGCGCCTGCCGCTCTCCTACCGCTTCGAGCCCGGGCAGGACGACGACGGTGTCACCGTGTCGATTCCGATTGCCGCGCTGAACGGACTGCCCGACTGGCTCGGCGACTGGCTGGTGCCCGGTCTGCTCGAGGAACGCGTGGTGGGTCTGCTCCGGAGCCTGCCGAAGGGCCTGCGCCGGCATTTCGTCCCGGCGCCCGACTTCGCGCGGGCCGCGCTGGAACGGATGCCGTCCCGCGAGGGGCCGCTGCTGCCGGCCCTCGGCGAAACGCTGGAGACAATCACCGGCACGCGCGTGCCCCCGGATGCGTGGCGCCCGGACAGCCTGGAGCCGCACCTGATCATGCGCTTCCGGGTGCTGGACCCGGATGGCGCCGAGGCCGCGTCCGGACGCGACCTGCCCGCGCTGAAGGCGCGCCTCGGCGACACCGCGGGCGCGCACTTCGACCGCACGCGCCCGGATGACATCACCCGCGAGGGCATCACGCGCTGGGATTTCGGGCCGCTGCCGGAATTCGTCGAGTTCGACCATCAGGGCGCGCAGCTCCGGGCGTACCCGGCGCTGGCCGACGCCGGCGACAGCGTCGATCTGCGGCTGGAACCCGACCCGGACAGCGCCCGGCACCTGCAGCGGGGCGGTCTGCGCCGCCTCTTCCTGCTCGGTTGTCACCGCATCGTGCGCGACCTGCGCCGCCAGCTTCCCGAGATCCAGCATGCCTGCCTGCACTACGCCGCACTGGGCGGCTGCGACGCGCTCCGGGACCAGATCCTGGCCGCCGCGGCCGAGCGCGTGTTCCTCGCGCAGACACCGTGGCCGCGCGACGCGCAGAGATTCGAGGCCCGCCTGGAGGCCGGGCGCGCCGAACTCACGCCCGCCGCGATGGAGCTATCGCGACGCGCCGCGCGGATCCTCGCCGACTGGCATTCCCTGCGCCGCCGGCTGGACGGCGACCTGCCGCTGTCCTGGATCGAGGCAGCGCGCGACATCCGGGATCAGCTGGAACACCTGGTCCCGGCCGATTTTCTGCTCGCGACTCCGCCCGCGGTGCTGCCGGAACTGCCGCGGTACCTGCAGGCGATCGACAGGCGCCTGCAGCGCCTCGAACAGGCACCGGACAAGGACCGCCGCCTGCGCGTGGACATCGAGCCGATGTGGGCCGAAGCGAAACGCCTGCTCG
>PWRV01000061.1 GCA_003563455.1 Thioalkalivibrio sp. | reverse complement strand
GTGACGCTGAAACGTCAGGCGAAAGAGACCGGCCTGACCGCAATGGATGTCGCCAAGCGCCTGCTCGATCACGGCTACCACGCGCCGACGACCTACTTCCCCCTGCTGGTCCCGGAGTGCCTGCTGATCGAGCCGACGGAGACCGAGGCCAAGGAGACGCTCGACGGCTTCGTTGCGGCGATGGCCTCGATACTCGAGGAGTCGCAGCGGGACATCGACACCGTAAAGAGTGCGCCGCACCGACTGCCCAACCGTCGCTTCAACGAGGTTGCCGCCGCGAAGCGCCTGGATGTGATCTACCAACCCGAAACGGCGTTCTGATTTCGAGCGGGCTGGCCTCGTGCAGGACGCCTGAACGAGCGTTGTCCGAGGCCAGCCTCTGGCCCATCTTCCCTGGCGCCGAAATCGGCGAGAGGGCTCGCCTCCTGCAGGGGCCGGGGTGAACTTTGTAGGAGGCCAGCCTCTGGCCGATTTTCCCCGGTGCTGGCTGATCGCCGGTGCTCAGCTCTCCGCTGGCGCGAGACAGGCCACCAGGTCGTCCGCGAGACCGCGCATCAGCTCGAACCAGGCATCCGGTCCCGGTTCAATGTTGCTACCGAGAGGGTCGAGTTCGCCCAGACGCGTCGAGTGACCCTCGACCAGCGTGTGCGCGAGCGCAGGCCGGAACTGGGGCTCCGTGAACAGGCAGGCGACGTGGTCGGTGCTCATCCGGTTGCGGAGTTCGACGATGCGTCCGGCACCCGGTTGCACCGATGGATCGATCGTGATGGAGCCGGCGGGATTGAGGTCGTAGGCCTGCTCGAAATACTGGTAGGCGTCGTGGAAGACGATGAAGGGACGATCCTGGACCGGCTCCAGTTGGCGGGCGAGTTCCGCGTCCAGCGCGTCGATGCGTTCCAGCAGCGCGTCCCGATTGTTCGCATAGGCCTGGGCGTTCTCGGGATCCCATTGTGCAAGCTGTTCGGTCAGGCCGGTTGCGATGCGCCGGGCATTTTCCGGGGACAGCCACACGTGCGCATCCCGCTCGTCGTGGGCGTGCCCATGGTCGTGATGATGTCCGTTTCCGTGATCGTGGCCATGCCCGTTGTCGTGCCCATGATCGTGGTCGTGGTCGTGGCCGTGGTCGTGGTCGTGGTCGTGGTCGTGGTCGTGGTCGTGGTCGTGGCCGTGGTCGTGGCCGTGGTCGTGGCCGTGGTCATGCCCGTGGTCGTGATCGTGGCCATGGTCGTGAGCATGGGGCTCCCAAACGCCTCCCTCGCGCACCGGGAGTTCGTTCAGTTGCAGGTCCTCCAGAAGGCTGATCACCGTGCGACCCTCGCGCTGTTCCGCCAGTGTGCGGCGCAGGAAGGTCTCAAGTTCCGGGCCGAGCCAGATCACCAGGTCCGCGTTCTGGAGCAGGCGCGCCTCGGACGGTCGCATTGCATAGCCGTGGGGCGAGGCCGTGGTCGGCAGCAGGAGTTCGGTCTCGTGGATGCCATCCATCAGTCCCGCGACCAGACTGTGGATCGGTAGAATGGTGGCTACCACGGAGCGGGATTCAGCCTGCACCGGCGCAGCGACCAACGTGGCACCGAGCAGGAGGGAAGTGGCGAAGTTCTTGATGATCCGCATGAGGGTGGGGTCTCCTTGAACCGGGTTTGGGACAGCGCCGGCCTTCGGCGCGACGGCTGCTGCTCGGACGTTATACTATAGCGGAATGAATGAAGCCAACCGTGGAAGAAGCCCGAGGGACAGGACGGTCGATCCCGTGCTGATCGAGGCTCGCGGCCTGGGTCTCGTTCGCAACGGCCGGACGATCCTCGATGGGGTGTCAGTTTCGATCCGCCGCGGGCAAATCGTGGTGGTCATCGGACCCAATGGCGCTGGCAAGACCAGCCTGCTGCGGGTGCTGCTCGGTCTCTGGGAGCCGTCGAGCGGAAAAATGCACCGGGGGCGACACCTGAGGATCGGTTACATGCCGCAGCGGATCCAGATCGATCCGATTCTGCCGCTTTCGGTGCGGCGCTTCCTGACCCTGCGGCATCGCGCTTCCCTGGCGCGGCTGCGCGAAGCCCTGGAGCGTGTCGGGGTATCCGGGCTCCTGAATGCACCGATACAGACCCTCTCCGGCGGGGAGATGCAGCGGGTTCTGCTCGCCCGCGCATTGCTTGGCGAACCGCATCTGCTGGTGCTGGACGAGCCGGCGCAGGGCGTCGATGTGGCGGGGCAGGGTGAGGTCTTCACTCTGATCGACCGGTTGCGCAGGGACACGGGTTGCGGTGTGCTGATGGTCTCGCACGAACTGCACCTGGTGATGGCCGCCGCCGACGTGGTGGTGTGCATCAACCAGCATGTCTGCTGCACGGGGCGGCCGGAGGAGGTCAGCCGGCACCCCGAGTATCAGCGGCTGTTTCCCGATGCCGGGGTGCACGGCATCGGCGTGTACACCCATCGCCACAACCATGTGCACGACCTGACGGGTGAGGTCAAGCCGGTCCGCACGGCCGCGGAGAACACGGGCGATGCTCGATGACTTTGTAACCCGTGCGATCCTCGCGGGCCTGATGGTTGCGGTGGTCGCGGGGCCGCTCGGGGCCTTCGTGGTCTGGCGGCGGATGGCCTACTTCGGGGACACCGTGTCGCATTCGGCGTTGCTGGGCGTGGCGCTGGGCTTTTTGCTCGGCCTGAACCTGAACCTGATGGTTACCCTGATCTGCGTGATGGTGGCGGTCCTGCTGGTTTTCCTGCAGCGCCGCCAGGAACTGGCCTCCGATACATTGCTCGGCATCCTCGCTCACAGCGCGTTGTCGCTCGGGATGGTGACGGTGGCGTTCGTGGAGGGCCTGCGGGTCGACCTGATGGCCTACCTGTTCGGTGACATCCTCGCGGTGACCCGCGGCGATCTCGCCGCGATCGCGATCGGCGGGCTGCTCGCGCTGGTGTTGCTGGTGCTCCTGTGGCGCCCATTGCTGGCGATTACCGTGCACGAGGAGATTGCCCGCGTCGAAGGGGTGCCGGTCCTGCCGGTGCGGCTTGGATTGATGCTGCTGATCGCGGTGGTGATCGCCAGCGCGATGCAGGTCGTGGGTGTGCTGCTGATCACGGCGCTGATGATCATCCCGGCAGCCACCGCACGCCGCTTCGCGCGTACACCGGAGGGGATGGGCGTGCTCGCCGCCGGTTTCGGGGTTCTGGCGGTGCTCCTCGGGATCTGGGGGTCCTTCAGCCACGATACGCCAACCGGACCCAGTATCGTGGTCGCTGCGATGCTGGTGTTCGTGGTGCTGCACTTCATGCCCTTTTCACGCCGCCAAAGGGCACTCCCACCCGAATAATCCGGCGCCGGCGAGCGAGGATCGGTGATTCGCTACCAGTGATTCGGGGCCAGTGATTCGGGGCCAGTGATTCGGGCCCAGGGCGGTTACCGGTCCCCGACCAGTTCCCGGAACGGATCACCCGGTGGCGAGGCGTCACGCAGCCACTCGCGAACGGTGGGGCCGAAGTCCAGGTCGTCGTGCCGGATGTGATCCACCACCCACGGACCCAGCGCGTCCACGATCTCCTGGGCTTCCGGAGCCGGGGCGGTCTGCAGGCGTGTGCGGTAATCGCGTAGCCGGTCGAGGATGCTGCCGTGGGTCTCGCTGTGGTCCTCGAGGCCGGCGAACTGGATCATCTCCAGCACCTTTTCCTCGAACTCGAAGTGTTCCTGCAGGCATTCGATCAGGGCATCCATGGCCGCCACCAGTTCCTTGCTGTCGTCTGCCGCCGCTGCCTCGTGCAGACGGTTCACGTGTTCGAGCATCACCCGATGCTGGGCGTCAAGTTCGGGGATTCCGGTGTCCAGATCGTCGGACCAGGCCAGATAAGGCATAGGCACCTCCTTCGGGCGACCCCGCGGACCGGCGGAGCCGGTCTCGTCTGAGGCACAGGTTAGAATATAGCTTGCCGCGATGTCACCCGCGGCGTGCCGCGTTTGCGCCCCGGTAGGAGGCCAGGCCTCTGGCCGATCCCGCGTCGGGTAAGATCGGCCAGAGGACTCGCCTCCTGCAGCGTTCGTTCCGGCTGCCTGCAGGGGTGGGCCCTCTCGGCGCTCCTTACCCGTAGACCCCCGGATCAGGTCCTGCGTTCCAGGCGCTGGAAGGTGAAGCCGGAGGCGTGGCGTGTGTCGGCTTCGTGCACCGCTTCCCAGACCAGGGTCCAGCCTTCCCCGAGGGGCGGGAAGTGGACGTCTCCCGGGTAGCGTTCGTGCACCCGCGTGAGGTGCAGCACCGCTGCCCGCGGCAGGGTCTCGCGGAAGAGTCCGGCGCCGCCGATGATGAAGACCGGGCCGTCGCCGACGGTTGCCAGCGCACTGTCGAGGTCGCTGTGCACCTCGACGCCGGGAGCCTCCCAGCCGGGCTGGCGGGACAGCACGATGTTGCGCCGGTTCGGCAGCGGCCGCCCGATCGACTCGTGGGTGCGGCGACCCATCACCACGGTGTGTCCGGTGGTGATGCGCCTGAAGTGCCGCAGGTCTTCCGGAAGGTGCCACGGCAGCTGATTATCCCGACCGATCACCCGGTCCGGATCCATGGCAACGACGATCTCGAGCCGTGGATCGACGGTCCGGTCGGTGCTCATACCGCGATCGGGGCGCGGATTGCCGGGTGGCACTGGTAGTTCTCCAGCTGGAAGTCCTCGTAGCGGAACGCGAACAGGTCGCGGACCTGCGGGTTCAGGCGCATCGTCGGCAGCGGTAGCGGCTCGCGGGACAGCAGTTCGCGCACCTGCTCGAAGTGGTTGAGATAGAGGTGGGCATCGCCGAGCGTGTGGATAAACTCGCCGGGTTCGAGATCGGTGACCTGCGCCAGCATCATCGTCAGCAGCGCGTAGGAGGCGATATTGAATGGCACGCCCAGGAAGACGTCGGCGCTGCGCTGGTACAACTGGCAGGAGAGACGACCGTCCGCCACGTAGAACTGGAAGAGCGTGTGGCAGGGCGCCAGCGCCATCTGCCCGGTGCGGACGTTCTCCTGCGGTGTCCGGTTTTCGTCCGGCAGATCCGCGACATTCCAGGCCGAGACCAGGTGCCGTCGCGAATAGGGGCGCCGGCGCAGTTGCTCGACCAGCTCCGTCAGCTGGTCCACCACCCCGTCGCGCGTCGGCCAGCGGCGCCACTGGGCTCCGTAGATCGGGCCCAGGTGACCCTCATCGGTCGCCCATTCGTCCCAGATCGTGACGCCGTGGCGATGGAGGTAGTCGAGCCGGGTATCGCCCTGGATGAACCACAGGAGTTCGTGGATCACCGATTTGAGGTGCGTCTTCTTCGTGGTGACCAGCGGAAAGCCTGCCGCCAGGTCGAAGCGCATCTGGTACCCGAAGACCGAGCGGGTGCCGGTGCCGGTGCGATCGGGACGGTCCCGACCCTGGTCGTGAATGTGGCGCACGAGGTCCAGGTACTGTTTCATGCCGGTCTCCTCTGAACGGGGTTCCGCCGCGACCAGGCGATCAGCACCAGGCCGGCCACCACCAGCGGAACGGAAAGCGCCTGACCCATCGTCAGCCAGCCGAAGGCGAGGTAGCCGAGGTGCGGGTCCGGTTCGCGCACGAATTCGACGACAAAGCGGAAGATCCCGTACAGCAGCAGAAAAAGCCCCGAGATCATTCCGGTCGGGCGCGGCTTGCGCGAGAAGAGCCACAGCACCGTGAACAGCACCAACCCCTCGAGAAAAGCCTGGTAGAGCTGCGAGGGGTGCCGCGGCAGGTAGTCGGCGGCCGGGAAAACCATCGCCCAGGGCAGGTCGGTCGGCTTGCCCCAGAGTTCGCCATTGATCCAGTTGCCGATGCGTCCGGCGCCCAGCCCGATCGGGACCATTGGTGCAATGAAGTCTCCGATCCGCAGGAAGGGCTGGTTTAGCCTGTAGGCGTACCACCAAGCGGCGAGCAGCACGCCGATCAGCCCGCCGTGGAAGGACATCCCGCCCTCCCAGATCCGCACCAGCATCAGCGGATCCTGCAGCAGGCTGTCGAAGTTGTAGAACAGCACGTAGCCGAGCCGGGCGCCGACGATCACGCCCAGAACTCCCCAGAAGAGGGCATCGCCAACCTGCTGCGGTGTCATCGGGGCATCCGGCCTGCGCGCCCGGATGACGCCGAGGATCCAGAATCCCGCGAAGCCGATCAGGTACATCAGCCCGTACCAGTGCAGACTGAACGGGCCGATCGAGAATGCGACCGGATCTATAAAGGGGTGGACAGGCATGGGCGCTTGCAGTGGCCTTGGCGACTGCGCAGTCTATCAAGTTTGACGTTTCGGGCGGGTGAAGGAGCGCGTCCCGGTCCGAACCCGATGCCCGCAGGAGGATCACGATGAACCGTCTGGCCAGGGCCAGCAGCCCCTATCTGCAACAGCACGCCGACAATCCCGTGGACTGGTATCCGTGGGGCGAAGAGGCGCTGCAGCGCGCGAAGGTTGAGAACCGGCCGATCCTGCTTTCGATCGGCTACTCCGCGTGTCATTGGTGTCACGTGATGGCGCACGAGTCCTTCGAGGATCCCGGGATTGCCCGCGAGATGAACGCGCGCTATGTGAACATCAAGG
>PWRV01000052.1 GCA_003563455.1 Thioalkalivibrio sp. | reverse complement strand
ATCGTAGTGATCCGATGCGAGTTCGACCATGAACGGCCGAATGAATGGCATTTGCCCCTTCTCGAAGTCCTCCGGGATCACCGGGGCGACTTTTTCTTCCAGCCACGCGCCGGTCTTCGCCAGAGGCCGGGGCACCACGATCGTGCGCCAGCCCTCGGCACCATGGAGCAATTCGCCGATCCGGTTCTGCAACGCCTCGTAACTCTCAGTGCGGTCCTCTCCGATCAGCAGTGCATGGCGTTGCGGAAGCTGTTGGCGCCGGTCGACGGTGCGCACAAAGGCGTCGAGCATGTCCTCATTGTGCAGGAAGGCCTGGCCGACACTGGTGTCACCGGTCCCGAGATGGCTCTGCAGATTGCGTTCGTAGATCCGCGCGACCTGGTGGGCCAGTGTCGGCACGCAGGTCTGGTCGTCGTACAACCCGGCGAGTCGCAGCAGGGTATAGGGGATCCCACCCGCATCCTTCTCGATCACCGCTTCGGTTTCGGCCTTGTATTGCGGATAGACCCAGCGCGGACCGAGGGAGCTGTCTTCGGTGATCTTGCGACCGGGCACGGTCGGCGCATGCACCAGCATGGTGCTCGAATAGATGAACCGCTCGACATCGAAGGCCTGAAGGGCCTTGAGCAGGTTCCGCGTGCCATCGATATTGACTGCCCGATAGGCCGGCGAGTCCTCGCCGCTGAAGTCGAAGTAGGCCGCCAGGTGGATCACCGCCGCTATGTTGCGCGTGCGTCCCTGGGCCATCTTCTCCAGCACCAGCTGCACCGACTCCTCGGAAGTCAGGTCGAAGGTGTAGCTGAGATCCGCTTCCTTCGCGGGCACGAGATCCAGGCCCACCACGAAGTATTCTGATTGCAGGCTGCGCGTCAGCGCGCTGCCGATGCGACCAGCCGCGCCGGTGATCAGGACGATCGGTTTCTTCGGTTCGCTCATCCGTTTTACCCATGGAAGTGAATGGCGCTGCCGAGAAAAAGCTCTGCCGCCTCACCGACCGTTTCAGACAGGGTGGGATGGGGATGGATCGAGAGGGCCAGATCGCGGGCCACGGCGCCCATCTCGATCGCCAATACCCCTTCCGCAATCAGCGTCTCGGCCTCGCGGCCGACGACGCCCATGCCGAGCAACCGCCCGCTGCCAGGTTCCACGACGAGTTTGGTCAGGCCCTCTGTGGCGCCCATCGACACAGCCCGTCCGGACGCGTGCCAGGGAAAACGGGTCACCTCGACCTGACGGTTCTCCTCGCGTGCCTGCTGTTCGGTCAGGCCACACCAGGCCACCTGGGGAATGGTGTAGACAACTGCGGGGATCGCACGCACGTCGAACGCCGCGGCCTTGCCGGCAATGGCTTCCGCCGCCACTTTGCCCTCGAAAAGGGCTTCATGCGCCAGAAGCATGCCGCCGGTAACGTCGCCGACGGCGTAGATGTTTGGCACCGAGGTTCGGCGCTGCGCGTCCACTTTAATGAAGCCGTTTTCGTTGAGCTCGACACCCACGACGTCCAGTCCCAGATCGTCGGTATTGGGCTCTCGGCTGATCGCAACCAGCACGCGGTCATAGGTTTCCGATGACAACTCCTCGGCCTCGAAGCTGACCTTGACACGGTCCCCGATCTCCTCGAGGCCCTTGACCGCGGTGTCGAGATGAATCGTCGCGAAAGCGTTCCTGGCCGCCTGTTCCAGAGGCTCTACGAGATCGCGATCCGCATTGGCCATCAGCTGGTCGGTCATCTCCACCAGCGTCACCTCGCTGCCCAGCGAGGCGTACACCATCCCCAGCTCCAGCCCCACGTAGCCACCGCCGACCACCAGCAGCTTACCCGGGATATCCGCCATCTCCAGCATCCCGCCCGAGCTCATGATGCGGCCGCCGTCCTTGAACCCGGTGTCCGGCAGCGGGATGGGCCGGGAGCCGGTCGCAATGATGGCATGCTCGAACCGGATCTCATCGGTATCAGCGTCCTGCAGCGACACCCGGCCCGGACTCTCGAATCTTGCCCGCCCACGGATCCGCCGGACGCCACGTTGCTGGAACAGTCCGGCCAGCCCGCCCGATAATGTGTCCACAACCTTCCGCTTCCAGTCACGCATTGCGTCCAGATCGATGTCGGGCTTGCCGAACCCGATGCCCTTGTCCGATGCACTGGCCGCGTCGCCGAGGAGCTCAGTCAGCGAGAGCAGACTTTTGGAGGGGATGCACCCACGCAGCAGGCAGACGCCACCCAGGCGTTCCTCGTCACTGACCAGCGTGACGTCCAGGCCGAGGTCCGCCCCGCGCAGTGCCGCCGCGTAGCCCCCGGGCCCACCGCCGATCACGAGCAGTTGTGTTCGTGCCGTGTCCGTCATCGTCGTCTCCATGCACGTGTCGCATTGTCCACCTTGCACTCCAGCGGCCGCGCCGCAGTACGTGCTTCAGACGGTCAGGAGGAAAGACTCCGGGTCGCGCAGCAGGTCGATAATCGTGCGCAGGAAGCGGGCAGCGACAGCACCGTCGTTCAGCCGATGGTCGTATACCAGGCATAGCGGCAGGCGCAGCCGTGCCACGACCTGGTAATCGTCGATGTCTCCCTGGATCACCGGCTCCAAACCGGCCGCGCCCATGCCCAGAATGGCCGCTTCCGGGTGGTTGATGATCGGCGTGAAGCTGACCCCGCCGAGCCCGCCGGGATTGGTGATCGTGAAGCTCCCACCCTGCATGTCCTCGCGACTTGCCCTACCCTGACGGGCGCGTTCGGCGGCTTCGGTAAGTTCGACACTGAGCTCGACGATGCTCTTGCGATCCACGTTGCGGATCACCGGCACCAGCAGTCCCTGGTCGGTCGCCACCGCCACGCCGATGTTGTAGTAGCGCTTGACGATGATCTCCTGGTTATCGAGATCCAGACTGGCATTGAAGTACGGGTATTGCTTCAGCGCGGCGACCACGGCCTTCATCATCAGGATGGTCAGAGTCAGCTTGCCGCCTTCCGCCTCGACCTCCGACGTGTGCTGGCGAAGGAAACGTTCCAGGTCGGTGATATCGGCGACATCCTTGTGCATCACGTGCGGGATCTGTGCCCAGGAGATCGCCATTTTCTTCGCCGTGGCCCGGCGTACGGAGCGGAACGGCTGTTCCTCCACGGGTCCCCACTGTCTGAAGTCGGGCAGCGGTGGCACATCGATCGTCGCCTCGCGTGCGGGACGTTCCTCGCGTTTCTCCTTAGCGCCCTCCTTCCGCTCCTCCGCCACGGCCTGCACATCGTCGGCCGTGACGCGCCCCTGCGGCCCGCTTGGCTCGACCGCGCGCAGATCGACATCCATCTCGCGGGCGAGCCAACGCACGGCGGGAGCTGCCGGAACGGGCCCTTCGCTCTTTTCTTCCTTCTGGTCGGACCTGCCCTTGTCGCCCGCCCTCGCGTCGGGTTCCTCTTCTGGTTCGTCGTGCTCCGCGTGCGGCTTTTCCTTTTTGCTGCCGCGCTCCTTTCCTTCTTCCGCCGCGGAATCCCTGTCTGCGCCGTCTTCCTTCTTCCTGCCCTTGTCTCTCTTCCTGTCCTCGCCTTTACTCTCGACTTCGTCCTTGTCTCGTTCCCTGTCCTGGTCCGCAGTTTCGTCCTCGTCGCTGCTGCTGCCCTCTTCTGTGTAAGTCATGAGCACATCACCGACAGTGGCCCGGTCGCCCTCCTTCACCTCGATCGTTCCGATCCTTCCGTTGAACGGAGCAGGGACATCGGTGACCGCCTTGTCGGTCTCGACGCTCAGCAGGGTATCGCCGTCCTTCACGGTGTCACCCTCGGATACATGGATTTCGGTGATTTCCGCCTCGTGAATACCTTCGCCCGGATCCTCGAGCTTGAATTCCCTGGTCATAAGCCTGTCTCCTAGGCATTCAGTGCCTTGCGCGCCCCGTAAACGATGCGATCCACGTCCGGCAGGTAGGCTTGCTCACGGGCAAAGTAGGGAACATGCACATCGAAGCCGGTGACGCGCTCCACGGGCGCCTCGAGGTAATAGAAGGAACGTTCGTTGATGCGCGCCATGATTTCACCGGCCGGCCCGAAGCTGCGCGGCGCCTCATGGACGACCACGACCCGGCCGGTCTTGCGCACGGAATCGGTGAATTTCCGGTCGTCCAGCGGTGAGATGGTCAACAAATCGACCACCTCGGGTTCGACGCCGTCGTCTTCGGACAGCTTTTCCGCCGCTTCCAGTGTTCGGTGCAGCATCGCGCCGTAGCTGATCATCGTGAGGTCGCTGCCCTCGCGCACAACCCGCGACTCGCCGATCGGCAGTGTCTCCTCATCGTCGGGGACTTCCTCGCGCAAGCTGCGATACATCAACTTGCTCTCGAAAAAAATCACCGGGTCGGGATCGCGGATGGCGCTCACCAGCAGCGCCCGAGCGCTGCGCGGGCCCGAGGGAATGACCATCTTGAGGCCCGGGGTATGGGCGTAGATCACCTCCCTGCTTTCCGAGTGGTGTTCCAGGGCATGGACACCGCCACCGTAGGGCATGCGAATCACCATCGGGATGCCGTACCGACCCCGCGAGCGCCAACGCATACGTGCGGCATGGCCTTCCACCTGATGAAACGCGAAATAGCTGAAACCCGAGAACTGCATCTCGCACACCGGTCGAAGCCCATAGATGGCCATGCCGATGGACATGCCCACGATCCCCGCCTCGGCCACGGGCGTGTCGATCGAGCGTTCTTCGCCGAACTCGTCGATCAGTCCGTCGGTCACGCGGAAAACCCCGCCATCGACGCCGACGTCCTCGCCGAGCACCAGCACGCGATCGTCGTTTTCCATCTCCTGTCTCAGGGCCAGGTTGATGGCCTCGACCATGGTCAGATCAGCCATCGTGATTCTCCTTTCGCTCCTTCAGGAACTCCGCATAGGCGTCACGCTGTTCCTCGAGATAGGGCGGCATCTCGTGGAAGACGTATTCGAACATGTCCATCGGATCGCCGAGCCGTTCCATCTGTTTCTCGGTCTCGTGCCAGACGCCCTGGATCTCCTCCTTGATCTCCTTTTCCAGTTTCTCGATCTCGTCCTTTGACAGCAGGTTCTTGTTGCCCAGGTAGTTCTGGAAGCGGGGTATCGGGTCGCGCTTTTCCCACTTCTTCACTTCCTTTTCGGAGCGATACTTGCCCGGATCATCCGCTGTGGTGTGGACGGAAAGGCGGTAGGTCACGCACTCGATAAGGGTCGGCCCCTTGCCGGCGCGCGCCCGCTCCACGGCCTCCTGGGTCGCCACATACACGGCCAGCAGGTCGTTGCCGTCAACCTGAATCCCGGGCATGCCGTAGGCGAGTGCCCGCTGCGCCAGCGTCCTGGAGCGGGCCTGCTTTTCCCGGGGCACCGAGATCGCCCACTGGTTGTTCTGGCAGACGAAGACGATCGGGGTGCTGAACACCGCCGCCATGTTCATGGCCTCGTGGAAATCGCCTTCCGAGGTGGCGCCATCGCCAAAATAGGTGAGTACCACCTGCTCCCTTTCCCGGTACTTGATCCCGTAGGCGATGCCCACCGCATGCACCAGCTGGGACGCGACGGGGATAGCGATGGGAAGGTCGTGCTGCTCCTCGGGGATCGCGCCACCCTCGTTGTAACCGGCGGTGTAGAGGAGCAGGCCAACGGGTGGTGTCCCGCGCCATACGGCCGCCGCGAATTCGCGGAAGGCAGGGACCATCCAGTCTTCCTCTTCTAGGACGGCAGCCGAACCAACCTGGGCCGCCTCCTGTCCGCTGACCGGCGCGAAGGTTCCAATGCGCCCCTGACGCTGCCACTTCAGGAGCGCCTCGTCGAAGCGGCGGCTGAACAGCATCGTGCGATGCATTTTCAGCAGCAACTCGTCGTCGATTTCCGGCTCCAGCCTGGAGTCCAGCTTGCCTTTCTCGTCGAGAATCGAAAGGTGCTCCACATCGTGGCCGGGTTCGAACTTCTTCCGGGGCATCGCGTCCTCCTTTCGTCGATCGCCTGAGAGCTCTCTGTCCCAGTATGGTCGTGATCCCGGCGAGTACAAGGCGGGAAATTGCCCACCCGTATCAAGGCCGAGTCGAAATGCAGCGACATCACCCGGATTCCGGCAAAACCCGCTCATCCCGGCAAAACTCAATCGCCCCGCCCCTGGCCGCGCACACGTTGCACGTACTCGGGTTCGGGCCCGCCGCCCCCCTCCTCGGGCACCAGGCCGGCGAGTACCGAAATCAGAGAATCCAGTGATACAACACCGGCCACTTGATCGTCGTGCCCCACGACCACAAGCCACGGTTGGCTCCGTTCCTTCATCATCTCCAACGCGCGTGAAAGTCTTGTGCCAATCGGGCAAACGGCAGGATTACGGTCACAGATGTCCAACACGGTGAACGCCTCGGGTCTGCGGCCACCACCACAACCCTTCACCGCCAGATCACGATCGCTGACGGTCCCGAGCAACTGGCCATCCTGAATCACCACCAGCACCGGAGACCCGGTGGTCTGGAGCGCGCGCCCCGCGTCCACAAGCGTTGCTTCGGGCGGCAGAGCCGAAAAATTTTGCATCGAGAGCTCACCAATGATCATGTCGTACTCCCGCTGGAGGTTGGATCCCTTCCGGCTTCCT
>PWRV01000318.1 GCA_003563455.1 Thioalkalivibrio sp. | reverse complement strand
TGGCCCGCATCGCCGGGTTGAACGGCACGCTCGCGAACAACATCGTCGCGTTCCGGGAAGAGCACGGCGCCTTCGGCAGTCGCAAGGCATTGCTGAAGGTGCCGCGGCTGGGCGAGAAGACCTTCGAGCAGGCCGCCGGCTTTCTGCGCATCATGGACGGGAAATACCCGCTGGACGGCTCCGCGGTGCACCCGGAGGCCTACGGCGTCGCCGAGCGCATCGCTGCGAAGCACGGGCGCGGGGTGAAGGATCTGATAGGCGACGCGGCGTTCCTGCGCCGCCTGAACCCCGCCGACTTCACCTGCGATCGCTTTGGCCTGCCGACCGTCCAGGACATCCTCGGCGAACTCGAGAAGCCGGGACGCGACCCGCGCCCGGAGTTCCGGGCGGCCGAGTTCCGCGAGGGGGTCGAAGAATTGAAGGATCTGAAGCCGGGGATGATCCTCGAGGGCACGGTGACCAATGTCACCAACTTCGGCGCCTTCGTCGACATCGGCGTGCACCAGGACGGTCTGGTGCACATCTCGGCGCTCGCGGACCGCTTCGTGAAGGATCCCCACGAGGTTGTCGCGCCCGGCGACATCGTGAAGGTGAAGGTGCTGGAGGTCGACCTCGCGCGCAAGCGAATCGCGCTCACGCGGCGTCTGGAAGAGGCCGCAACCCCCGCGGCGGGGCGCGGCACGGGCAACCGGGACGGCCAGCGCCCCGAAGTCGCGCACAAGGGCCGGGCCCGGGACTCCGACCGGCGCGCCGGCAAGCCGAAACCGGAAACGCCCCCCAGCGGCGGCATGGCCGCGCTCTTCGCCGAGGCTCGCGACGCCGCGCAACGCAAGCGCGGGCGATAGCACCCCGCGACTGCTCCCCGCGAAACCGTACGCGGCGATCAGCGCGTGTCGATCTCCGCGGACCGCAGCGGGGGGATGACGACATGCGCCTCGGTGCCGCCGCTCTCGCGCGGTCGCAGCGAGACGTTCCAGCCGTTCGCCTTCGCCAGTTGCTCGACGATGGCGAGCCCGAGCCCACTGCCGCCGGTCTGGCTGCTCCGCGAGCTGTCGAGACGGTGAAACGGTCGGAAAACGGCTTCGAGCTGATCGCTCGGGATGCCGGGACCGCGGTCCTTTACCCGGATCGTTACGGTCGGGGCACACTGGAGCGTGACCTCGACACGACTGCCATTGCCGTAGCGGATCGCGTTCTCGATCAGGTTGGAGAGGATGCGCTGCAGGGCCACCGGGTTCAGCGTGCGCGTACAGGTCGGCGCGGATCCGGTCCAGCGGATGTCTTTTTCCTCGCCCCGGCCGACGTCCGCAATGATCTGCTCGATCAGTGCCACGAGGTCGACGGTCTCGATCTGCCGGTTCTCCAGGTCGCGGCTCAACTCCAGGGTCTGCCCGATGATCCGGTCCATGGTCCCGAGATCCTTGCAGATCCCGTCGATCAGTTTCGGGTCGTGCTTGTTGCGCAGGATCTCCAGCGAGAGCCGCATCCGGGTCAGTGGCGTGCGCAGGTCGTGCGAGATGCCGGCCAGCAGGGTGGTCCGGTTTGCGAGCAGCTCACGCACCTGTCGCGTCATCCGGTTGAAGTTGCTGGCCAGCATGCGGACCTCCCGCGGCCCGCGATCGGGCAGTGGGGCGGGTTGCTGTCCCTGGGACACGTCGGCGACCGCTGCCGAAAGCAGCCGGACCCGGCGGGTGGTCCGTCCGGCCATGAACACCGCGGTCAGCGGGACCAGCAGCGCGGTGATTACCAGCACCACCAGCGCACCGTCGAGGTGTCGGGTTGCGACGCGCTCGAGCGACAGGCCGATGCGCAGGTTCTGGCCGCCGATGCTCAGGTCGGCCCAGTACCACTGTTCTCCCA
The DNA here is from genome assembly GCA_003563455.1 of Thioalkalivibrio sp. Taxonomy (GTDB): domain Bacteria; phylum Pseudomonadota; class Gammaproteobacteria; order Ectothiorhodospirales; family Ectothiorhodospiraceae; genus Thioalkalivibrio. Next base: position 4,723 of record PWRV01000318.1, on the reverse strand, counting down.
GGTGCATTTGCGGACGCAGCGGCAGGTCGAAACCGGCACGCCGGGACAGCGACTGCTCGACGAACTCCAGGTAGGGAAGCGGCAGGCTGTCCACCGGCGGCAGCGGTTCCCGGGGTTCGCGGATGCGCAGGCCGTGATCCTGGTAGAGCCGATCGTTGAACTCCTCGCGCGCCGGCGGCGGGATTTCGGCCCAGCTTCGCGCCGACAGCAGCATCAGTGCGGCGAGGTCGTCGCCGGCGCTGCGGGCCAGCGGCATGATGGTGAAATGAGCCACCGCGGAGAGGATCAGCAGGGCAAAGGCAAGGAAGGCAATCAGCAGAATGCCGGTCGTCCGAAGATAGATCGAGCTCGGGGCAAGCGCCTGCAGCCACCTCATGCGCGGGTACCGTTCCCGTCCGGGGCAAAGAGATAACCGCGTCCCCAGATGGTGCGGATGTAGCGCGGGTTGCCGGGGTCGTCCTCGATCTTGCGCCGCAGGCGGGCGACCCGGACATCGATACTGCGGTCATAGGGCTGGTGCTCGTAGCCCTTGATCAGGTCCAGCAGGGTATTGCGGTCAAGCACGCGCTGCGGATGCTCCACCAGTACGCGGAGCAGGGTGAACTCGCCGCCCGTCAGGGGCAGATCCTGACCATCGCGCAGCAGGCGCTGGGACGGCAGGTGCAGCTCGAAGGGCCCAAAACGGTGCACGTCTTCCGCTGCTTGTTCGTCCGCCGACGCCGAGAAACGTCGCCGGAGCACTGCCCGCACGCGGGCGAGCAGCTCTCGCGGGTTGAACGGCTTGGCCAGATAGTCGTCCGCACCGACTTCCAGACCCACGATACGGTCGATGTCCTCGCCGCGCGCGGAGACCATGATCACGGGCAGGAACTGTTTGTTCACCACCCTGCGCAGCACCGACAGGCCATCCTCGCCGGGCAGCATCACGTCCAGGATGAGCAGGTCGAAGGACTGCTTCGACAGTGCGACGTCCATGTCCGCGCCGTCCCGGACGGCAACGACCTCGAATCCCTGCTCCTCGAGGTAGCGGGTGAGCAGTTCGCGCAGGCCTGGATCGTCATCGACGAGCAGGATTCGGGCGGTGGTGTTCGTCTCCATGGCTGCCTTCGGCGTGTGCCGCGCTGAAACACACTGTTACAAAATCAGCATATCAGGAAATCCGCAGGCAACAGGCCTTCCGTATCCTCAATTCTGCGTACAAGGCTCCATCGTTCCGGTTCACTCTGCCCGCAAGCCGCGGGATCCAGGGTCGGTTCGCAAAGGTGGCCATGCGCATCAGACTTTTAACGATATGACCCTTGGAGAAAGCACATGTACTTCGACAATCTTACCCTGCTGGGCCTGGGCGCGACCGTTGCGATCGTTGGCCTGATCCTGCACCTCATCTTCAGTGGCGAATGCCCGCTCGGAGGCTGCCGTGAGGGATGAGGGCCGTCGCATCACAGGGCTGTCGGCGCGCGCCGACAGCCGTTGCGGGGCGTCTGCACCTGCCGGTCGGGGGGCGGCAGCTGCAGACGCCCCGGCGCCGGTAGACACCGGCACGCCCACCACTTCGCCCAGTTTCCGCCGAACCGACTAGACTGTAGGGGTGAAAGACCCGCCAGGCGGGCACGTGGTTGAACCATTCGCGTTCTCCGGGCGGCCGGTCCTGGCGAACGCCTGCGAGTGGCGGGGGAGGGGCGATGGCAGTGGCACCCAGCTGGAGCGAACAGGCCGTCGAACTGGTGGGCCGGGCGGTCATGGCGCCGTCCAGCCACAACACCCAGCCCTGGTTCTTTTTGCTCGGGGAACCCTACGTGGATCTGCTTGCGGATCGGACGCGGGCGCTGCCGGTCAATGATCCGGATGGACGGGAACTGACCATCAGCTGCGGCTGCGCCTTGCTGAACCTCGTGCTGGCGGCTGCCGACCGCGATCTGCAGGTTGAGAACCGGTTGCTGCCGGACCCGGAGGAGCCCGACTGGCTGTCCCGGGTATCGATCACCCGCAATACCGCCGATCGTGTCCCCGAGGCGGATCTGGCACGATTCATCGAGGAACGCCGAACCTGCAGGACACGCTTCGAATCGCGCGCGGTCGAGCAGCAGGCCGTCGATGCGATGGTGGAGGCTGCCGCGGCCGAAGGTGCGTGGCTGCGCCCACTGATCGGCGATGAGCTGCGCCGGCGCGCGGTAAACCTGGTGGTCGAGGGCGACGCGCTGCAGTGGAGCGATCCGGAGTGGCGCCGGGAACTCGCCGAGTGGATGCACACGCGATCCGAGGGCGACGGACTGACGATCTCCGCCTTCACCGCTCCCGTCGCCCAGATGGTCGTTCGCAACTTCAACATGGGCAGCAACGTGGGTTCCAAGGATCGCGGGCTCGCGGAGAATTCGCCGCTTCTGGCGGTGCTGGGCACCGACGGTGACGGTCCGCGTCACTGGCTGGCGGCGGGGCAGGCGTTGCAGCGCGTGCTGCTGGTGGGCTGCAGTTTCGGTCTGCGCGCGTCCTACCTCAACCAGCCGATTCAGGTCGCGTCCCTGCGTAGCCAGGTGAGCGAACTGGTTGACGGTGAGGGGCTTCCCCAGATCCTGCTGCGCTTCGGGTATGCCCCCCAACCGCTCTCGCCGACGCCGCGACGGCCACTGGCGGACGTGATCGAGTGGAGCTGACGCAGCCCGCGGGTTCCGAATAACCAGGGTGCGGCCAGGATCCCCGGCCAGACCAGGCCTCAGGCCGCACTGACGAGCGGATCGGTCTGTCCGGGACGCGCCACCTTCAATGTCACCAGTTCCTCCGCGCTGGTGGGATGCAGCGGGATGGTGAGGTCGAAGTCGCGTTTGGTCGCGCCCATGCGCACCGCGACCGCGAATCCCTGCAGCATCTCGTCCACTTCGTCCCCGACCATGTGGATGCCGACCACGCGCTCGTCCGCGCCCGCGCAGATCAGCTTCATCGCCACCGGCGCCACGTCCTCTTTCGCGAAGGCCCGGGCAAGACCACCGAATTCGGTTTCGTAGACACGCACCGAATCTCCGTAGGCCTGTACCGCCGCGGGTTCGGTCATGCCGACGCCGCCCGTGGGCGGATGGGTGAAGGTGACGGTCGGAATCTGCGCGTAGTCTACCGGCACGGGGTCGCGCTCTGGCGCCAGCCAGTGATCGGCGAGCCGCCGTCCCGCGGCGATCGCCACGGGTGTCAGCGGCGCCTTGCCGATCACGTCGCCGAGCGCAAACACGCCCGCAACATTGGTCTCCTGCCACTCGTTCACCGGAACGATGCCGTTCGGCAGGATCTCGACCCCGGCGGCGGCAAGGCCGATGTCGCGGGTCTTCGGACGTCGACCCACGGCCCACAACACGCGTTCGAACGGGCCGTAGCTTCGCCCCTCGCCGGCATGCACGGTTATTGCGCCCGGCGTCCCCTCGAGACCCGTTACCGTCGCACCGAGGTGCCGCGCGATCCCCTGTTCCTCCATGTGACGCTCGAGCACGTGGCTGATCATCGGATCGAACATCTCGAGCACCCGGTTTTCCATCGCGATCACGGTTACATCGACGCCGAAGGAACGCAGCATCCCCGCCATCTCCAGGCCGATGTACCCCGCGCCGATGATGGCGATGGATCGGGGCAGGTCATCCCACTGGAAGAAATCGTCGGAAGTGGCCCCGAGTTCGTGTCCGGGCATGCGCGGCACGATCGGTTCGCCGCCGGTCGCGATGACCACCCGTTCGCCGCGGTATTGCGTGCCGCCGGCGGAAACCGTCCGGGCATCGACCAGTTCCGCGCGCTCGGCTACATGGTGGACTCCAAGCCGCTCGAGGTAGCCGGACCAGTAGTCGTTCAGCATCCGCAGGAAGTCGTGGCGCTGTTGCACCAGGTCTGCATAGCGCAGGCCCCGGACTTCGACGTCGACGCCGAATTCATGGGCATGGCGGGCGTGGGTCATGTGATGGGACGCGTACCACGTCAGCTTCTTCGGTACGCAGCCCTCGTTCACGCAGGTCCCACCGAGCGGCCGCGGGTCGAAGATTGCGACACGGGCACCGTGCCCGGCGGCTCGTTCGGCTACTGCCAGGCCGCCGCTGCCCCCGCCGATCACGAGGATGTCGTACTGTTCCATGTTGGCTCCCGTTCAGTTTGCAGACGCGGATGCGCCCCGGGAGACGGGGCGCCCGCAAGGGATGGGTTGGGAATCGTTCCCGAATTCTACCGTACCGGGCGGTGCGGGGCCGAAAGGCCGGTCGGGCACGCCGGGGACCTCGTCCCCGGCGCGGCGGGCTCAGGCGGCCGGGCGTTCCGCCAGCCAGGCCTTCAGGTCTTCCGAGCCACCGATTCGGTGTCCGGCGATGAAGACCTGGGGCACGGTCATTGCCCCGGTTGCCGCGCGCAGCCCGCGCAGGGTGGTGTCGCGGCCGAGCACAATCTCCTCGAAGTCCATTCCGGCGTGCTGCAGGTCTTCCTTCGCCGCCCTGCAGTACGGACAACCCGGCTTTGTGAACAGCGCCACGTCCTTCGGGCGCGCGGCGTTCGGAGCGACGTATTCGAGCATCGTATCCGCGTCGGAGACGACGAAGGGGTCACCGGGCTCGTCGGGTTCGATGAACTGCTTCTCGATGACACCGTCGCGGACCAGCATCGAGTAGCGCCAGGAACGCTTGCCGAACCCGAGGTCCGACTTGTCCACCAGCATGCCCATGCCCTCGGTGAATTCGCCGTTGCCGTCGGCGAGAAAGGTGACGCG
>PWRV01000324.1 GCA_003563455.1 Thioalkalivibrio sp. | reverse complement strand
GGAAACCCGCCGGCGGCGGTGGCCAGCCATCCAAGTACCGGCATCGCAAACAGCAGTACATAGAACAGTGTGTGCGCCACCTGGCTGGCGATGCGTTGCGGTGCCGGCAGCGGTGTCGCATATGCAGGCTTGCCGAAAGTGACCCGGCTCAGGAGCCTCAGGACCATGAAGCCGAGAATCAGTACTCCGAGTGTCTTGTGAGTCGTGTAAATGAGGTCGGTGCCGGCTGGACCAACCATCTCGCGGAGTCCGCCGAATTCGAAGTAACCGATGGTCGCGCCGAAGGCAAAGGCCAGCAGCACGAGCGCGGCGATCAGCCAGTGCAGCAGACGGTGCACCAGCGCATAACGGGGCAGTCCGGAATGGTTGGCGGAGGTGGTGTCGCGCATGGTCGCTTCCTTTTGTATGGAAATTCGGCGAATTCGGCCTGCGCTTTGGAGGGGCAGAAGCGGAAACGGTTCCCGAGGCCCGGCCGCGGGCCCTCGGGGCTGACGCTCACAGCGTCCCGGCACGCTCTTTACCTCGCGGCCACAAATGCTTGACCGCAATCCCGCCGACGCTTACTCTTTGCCACCCGACCGGGCGGTTAGCTCAGCGGTAGAGCACTGCCTTCACACGGCAGGGGTCACTGGTTCGAACCCAGTACCGCCCACCAAAAAACGCATAGAATAGAGCGACTTCGGATTCTGTCCAGGTCGCTTTTTTCTTGCGTGGTCGCACGAAGGCGGCGTACGTGACCCATCTGTGACCAGTAACGAACGGCAGAAGGAAGTGGCTACCCCCGGAGCAGCCTGCCAATCCGGCCGGCGGACTGACGCCCCGGCGTGCGTGTCTCCGCCCTCGATCTCCACGGGCAGTACGATGCCGTTGAGTTCCATGGTCACCCCATCGCCCCTGTCCCCATTTCAGACTAACTCCCATGGCACTGCGCCACCCCTGACGATGAAAGCTCCCTCCCCCACCTGTGGGGGAGGGCTGGGGTGGGGGCCCGGCGCTGAGCCCCCACCGCATATCAGCTCGTGGAATCCGGCCGCGCGAAGGCTACCTTGTCCTTGTCCTTGTCACGCACCACCATCTCCGTATGGGGATACGGGATGGAAATGCCGCGCGCGTCGAAGGCCTCCTTCACCTGGCGGGTCAGATCCCAGTAGACCGTCCAGTAATCCTCCGCGCGGGTCCACGGCCTCACGATGAAGTCAACGGAACTGGACCCGAGTGCATGCACGCGGACCACCGGAGCTGGATCGGAAAGCACCGCCGGGTGCGCGCGCACCACTTCCTCCAGCACCGCCTGCGCCTCCTCGATGGAATCGTCGTAGGAAATGCCGAAGCTGAGATCCACGCGGCGCGTCTCGGAGGCGGTGACGTTGGTTATGATGTCACCCCAAACCTTGGAATTCGGGATCACGATCACCTGGTTGTCGGGGGTCGTGACCGTTGTCGACACTACCGAGACGTTCCGTACCGTGCCGCCGACACCTGCGACGGTCACGTAATCCCCCTCGTCGAAGGGCCGGTTGATGATGATCATCAGGCCCGCGGCGAGGTTGCTCAGCGTGTCCTGCAGTGCGAAGGCCATGATGAAGGCGGCACCGCCGACGAGAGCGAAGAGCGGAGTCACGTTCACGCCAAGCATGGCCAGCACGATCATCAGGCCGAAAGCGATGGTCAGCCAGTAGGCGGCCATGGCGAGGAAGCCCGTCAGAAGCTGCGACAGGTTCGGGATGCGACCGAAGATGCGTCGGGCCCAGCCGCGTACCAGCCGCGCCACCACGAACAGGCCCAGAATCGCCGCCACGACCACGGTCACGCGGAAGAGCAGCTGGATACCACCTTCGGGTGAAATGAGCCAGGCGGCCGCCACTTCGGCAAGTTCGCGCAAATTCATGCGCGATGTTTCCTCAATCGCGATCGCCGAGCGATAGCCACGCAGACTCTCGACGAGATCCGGATCGCCGCCCTTGCCATCGAGACTGGAGACGACGGCGGCAAACCTCTCGAAGATCCGCGACCGGTCCTCCGTTAGTGCGACCCGCTGATCGCGAAGCGCGTCCGGAGCGGTGTCTCCCTCCGCGCGAATCGCGCGAATTTCGAGCTGGGTGTCGACCACGGCTTGCGTGGCATCGCGGGCCAGCCCCTGCCATGCGACGGCCAGGGCAGCAAGCTCGTCGGCCGTGAGGGGCACGAGGCGAAGCTGCAACTCTTCCAGGGGGATGTCCACGGCATCGAGCCCTGGCGGGTAAGCTGGCGGCTCCTCCGCCGGCGCGTCCGAGGCAGCGGCCGACTCACTCGCTTCAGCAGCAGGTGTTTCGGCGGCCGGGGCCTCCGCCTGCTGGGCCGCAACGGCAACTGGCACAAGCCAGAGAGCAGCAAGCAGAACGAACATCAAGGAAGGCACGAGGATTCGAACACGGAGAGGCATCAAACGCTCCAATTCATCAAGGTCATACGCCATCAGGACCGAGTGCCGCAACGGCTGCAACTCGACGGGAGATACAAAGTGGAACCGCCGCCCAAGGGCAACGGGGTGTCATCGGGGCGATCCGCCCGGGCCCCATCGTTTTACCGGGTTGTTCATCCTTTGCAAGAGGGTGTCCACCGAAAACCGGTCGGCGTCCTTTGCCCTGGACTTTAACTACGGCCGGGAAAAACGTGGCTGCCCCGAAGTGTAAAAGACCGGTTCACATTAGCCGAAATTCCTTATCTGCGCCAAACCCACTGCGCAATTTCAGCATGCGCCCGTACCGCTTTTCACTTCATCTCCGCCGGTCGCCCAGCCCACCACCGGCCTTGTGCTGAGGATATCGTTGACGCAGGTTATCACCTTCACCGCACCCCCGCACGCATTCCCGGCCTCGATGCCGGGCACCCGTTTCGATCGCCCGCTTTCCATCCGACTGCCCATGGCAATTTATGCGCTTTTTTGACTGTTTTGCCCAGCTCCGATCCCTATACTCCGGCCTGGAATAACGTCGCTGCGGACCGGGTACACCACAAGACGCGGCACACTATTAGACGCCCACTTTGTTGACCGCGACTTTGTTGACCGGTGGTCATTGACCGTCGCCGCGGGGCTCAGCCGACGTATTCAGCGCTTGACACTCGACGCGAAGATGGGTGGTTTGCAGCCGCGCTTGCGGATATGCAACGGCATGCAATGCCCACCAAGGAGGAGTTTCCAATGCGCCGCACCGTTCTTTTATCCCTGACCCTCTCTTTCGCTCTCGTGGCTGCACCGGTCGCAGCAGATACTCTGAATCGGCTACTGGACAGTGGCGAGATACGCCTCGGCCACCGGACCGATGCCGTACCCCTGTCCTATGTCGACGGCGCCGGGCAGCCGCAGGGCTACTCCGTGATGGTCTGCCAGGCCCTTGCGGCACGATTTGCCGACGCACTGGGCATGGAGAAGCTGACGCCGGTGTGGGTGCCTTTGGATGCGCAGAGCCGTTTCGACGCGGTGGAGGGGGGGCGCGTCGACCTGCATTGTGGAGCCGCTACGATCACACTGAGCCGTCGCGAGCGGGTTGACTTCTCGATCCCCACCTTTGTCGACGGGACGGCCGTGCTGCTCGCAGGGGAGGGGGACACCACGTTCGAGGATCTGGACGGCAAGCGGCTGGGGGTGCGCGGTGAGACCACCACGGAGGAGATTCTGCGCAATTCCCTGAAGGCCGCCGGCCTCGAGGCCGAGGTGATCACGTTCAGCACCTTCCGGGATGGTGTCGCGGCAATGGCCAAGGGGGATCTCGACGCCTTCTTCGGCGATCAGTCGCAGCTGTTCGGCCTCGCGATCTCCGGTGATCTGCCCGACAGCCTGCGGATTTCCGATGACACCCTGACGGTCGAGAAGCACGGTCTCGTCCTGCAGCGTGGCGACAGTGATTTCCGTCTGGCTGTCGACCGGGGGCTGAGCGCGCTCTACCAGAATGGTGATATGGCGCGCATCTTCCGCAACACCATGCCGGATATTGAGGCCGGGGCGGCCCTGCGGATGCTGTTCATCCTGGCCCCGGAGGTGTTCTGACATTCCTCCCAGGGAAGTACGGAACGAGTCGAAGGTGTATCTGCTTGCCCGGCAAACCCGGCGGGCACCTCGATGACCACCTCCAGGCGATCATCCGGTGGTTCTAGATCCACGGTGAGATCGACTTGGCCGTCGTGAATGAGGCGGACGGCCTGCTACTCATCGACCAGACGTTCGATCCTTATTCCCGCAATCGCTCGGTCAGCAGGAGGAATTCCTGTCGAATTTCCTCGTTCTGGAACTCGGCCGTGTCCGGCACCTGCAGGTCGGAGAGGGTGTCGAAGGTACCGAGCCCGTCGCGGATGAGATCGGCGACATTCGAGCTGAGGCGGACGGTGCGGAACGTGTTGATGGCGACCTGGTGCTCGCGTTCGCTGACCTCCAGCGCCTCGGCGACCTTCGCCCGTTGACTGTTCACGATGCGCAGGTAGAGATCGATGGCCCGCTGGGTCAGCTCGTTTGCAGCGATGTTGCTTTCGAGCCCGGCACGGTTGCCGCCGCTGCGGATGAGCGCGCGGGACTGGGCAATGATCGCGTCGGCCTCGTCGCGGTAGGCCTGCAGGTGGGGCAGGATATCCTCGTCCACCTTTGCCACGAAGGCCTCCTGCATCGACACCACCAGGCGGTGCAGCATCACCACCATCCCGTAATAGCGGCTGGCGACGGCCAGGTTCTCTCCGCTTTCGCGCGTCAGTTCCTCAAGGCGCAGGGTGATGGTGCGAATGCTGCGGAAGACCACGCCCATCGACACCACGTCGTCACCAATCGCCGAACTGAGCCAGAGCTCGAGCTGATCCGGCGGCATCTCTAGGCCAATGGCCGCAAGGGATTCGGACATGCCACGCTTGAGGCCTTCGAGTTCCTCTTCGTAGGCCTCGACATTCGCCTCGCGGGCCGCGATCAGCTTGTCGAAATCACCCCGCGTGCTGGCCGTCATGGACCGCAGCGTCTCCGTCGGGGTGAAGCGCGACAAGGTGCTGGCATCGGTGTCCGGGGCGAACATGCGCCGCTCGCGCAATTCGGCAATCCGTTGCTGTTCGGTGCCGATGCGGGATTCGAGCTTGCGGTAGTCCTCCCGCATGCCGACGATTTCGGGGACGTCCATTACCTCAAGGGCGTCGTCGAGCAGATCGTCGATGTCGCGATTCGCACCTTCCTGGTCGCGCCGCAACCAGTGGCTTTCAGGCAGCGCGGCGATTCCGTCGAAGTACTCGGCAGCCTTGCCCAGCAGCTCAAACGCCTTGCCCTGGTCGAACGTCGGCACTTCGCGCGTCTCGACCACTGCATCGGTCTCCTCGAGGTCCGGATCATCGGCCCACACGGCAGGCGCGCCCATGACGCAACTGCCCGCGAAAGCCCATGCCATGACCAACCCGCGCCAATCACCCACGCAATCTCTCCTCGAATGTATGCCGGGCCCAGCAGGCCCGCAGCAGGCCGGGAACGACCACGGTCTCCCGGCGACCTCTCCAATTCTATAGAGCCTACCGTACCCGTCGACAACTGCCTGCAGATCTCCCCGGATGCCCCGGCCCTGCCGGGTGATGCCCGTCTTCGTTGTCCCCCGTGCCGGACGCGCGCGTTGGCAAGCAAATCCTCGATCGGATTGGCGCGGCTGCCCGTGCCGTGCAGCAGCAAGAGGGGGGGCGGCCAGCGTGCTGAGAGCGAATCGGCGTCGGGAACGGGATTTCATCGCGTGCTCTGGGCGTGAACAGGCTACGGATGTCAGCGAACACGTTTATACCGCAGCCGAGCGAGGAGATCATCCGTCTCCTCCTCAGCGGCACACGAAGGTGCCGCCAGAATTGGCCAACGGAGGTGGTCGATTCCCAGGGTCCCGGCAACGGGGCAGAACAGTGTCATTGCGACACTGCCACGATGACCCGGTGTGTCGCTGTTATACGTTGATTTCAGCATCTCAATCGCTCTCCTATGCCGCAATTTGGCGCATAAGCCGTTGTTCTGCGACGTTCGCTTGACTCCCGCAGCGATCTGGCATGCCCCATGCAGGATGGGTTGGACAATGTACTTTGCGAACAGGAGTAAATGATGATTCTGTGTAGAAGCGCACTCGCCGTGGCCATCGGATCTCTGGCCATCCTGGGAAGCTCCGCCGCCGCGCAAGGCTTCGACGGTAGCGCGGGTGATGCATCACCCGCGCCCGGCATGGGTACGCCGCCGCCGGAGCGAGACATGGGTACACCACCGGGTCGTGACATGGAGATGCCATCGGGCGAGCGTGGCATGGGCACGCCGCCACCGGGTCGTGACATGGAGATGCCGCCGCGCGAGCGTGGCATGGGCACGCCGCCACCGGCTCGCGACATGGAGATGCCGCCGCGCGAGGGCGGCATGGGCACGCCGCCGCCGGGTCGCGACATGGAGATGCCGCCGCGCGAGGGCGGCATGGGCACGCCGCCGCCGGGTCGCGACATGGAGATGCCGCCGCGCGAGGGTGGCATGGGTGCGCCGCCACCGGCTCGTGACATGGAGATGCCGCCGCGCGAGGGTGGCATGGGTGCGCCGCCACCGGCTCGTGACATGGAGATGCCGCCGCG
>PWRV01000141.1 GCA_003563455.1 Thioalkalivibrio sp. | reverse complement strand
TTCGGCTCCGAATGCCTGCCGATCAACCTGCCGGCCCCGGGTGGCCAGACCGTGATCGACTGTTTCTTCAATCCCGACGAAGGTGCGGCCACCGCCTTCTCCAGCGTTGCCGACGCCCACGAGGCCATCGTCGACCAGGTGGTGGAGCTCGACGAAGAGCTGATGAACCGCTACCTCGAACAGGGGCAGTCGCTGGACCCGGAGCAGCTGCACGATCCCTTCGAGGAGGCCCTGCGCGAGGGTCACCTGGTTCCCGTGTGTTTCACGTCGGCCAAGACCGGCGCGGGCATACGGGAATTGCTGGACATCCTTGGCCGCCTGATGCCCGATCCCACCGAAGGCAACCCGCCCCATTTCGTCAAGGGCGAGGGACCCTCGGCGACTCCGGTGGAGGTGGCGCCCGACCCGGACCGCCACGTAATCGCCCATGTCTTTCAGGTGCAGAACGACCCGTTCCGCGGTCACCTGGCCCTGTTCCGGGTACATCAGGGCACGATGACGCCGAACACCCAACTGTTCATCGGCGACGCGCGCAAACCCTTCAAACCTGCGCATCTTCTCAGGCTGCAGGGCCGCAACCAGGTCGAGACCCCCCGTGCAGTGCCCGGGGACATCTGCGCGGTTGCGCGGATCGACCAGATCCACCGGGACGCGGTACTGCACGATTCCCATGACGAGGACTACCACCACCTGCTACCCCCACCTTACCCGAAACCCGTTTTCGGCCTCGCCCTGCTGCCTCGCAAACACGGCGACGAACAGCGCCTGTCGGAAGCGCTGCCGCGCATGCTCGACGAAGACCCGTGCCTGGAGGTCGGCTTCGAGACACAGACGCGTCAGACGGTCGTGCGAGGTCTGGGCGCACTGCATCTCAAACTGGTGCTGGATCAGCTGGCCGAGCGCTGGAACCTCGAGCTGGACACGGCCACACCCCTGATCCCCTACCGCGAGACGATCACCGGGACCGCGGAGGCCCGCTACCGGCACAAGAAACAGAGCGGCGGCTCCGGACAGTTCGGCGAGGTTGCGCTGCGTATTGAGCCGCTCCCCCGCGGCAGCGGCTTCGAGTTCCACGACGAGGTGAAGGGCGGCACCATCCCGGGCAACTTCATGGGTGCGGTGGAGAAGGGTGTTCAACAGGCGCTGGAGGAGGGCGCGGTCGCGGGTTATCCGCTGCAGGATGTGCGCGTGACCGTTTTTGACGGCAAGCACCACGCAGTCGATTCCAACGAGATCTCCTTTTCGCTGGCAGCCAGAAATGCCACGCTCGAGGCGGCGCGCGGTGCGGATCCGGTCGTGCTCGAGCCACTGGTGAACGTCAGCGTGAAGGCCACGGACACCCATTTCGGCGAGATAAGCTCCGAGTTCTCGACCCGTCGTGGGCGCGTCACCGGAACCGACAGCCCGGCACCGGGCTGGATGGTGATCCACGCGCTCGTGCCGATGGCCGAAATGGAGGGCTTCGAAGCACGGCTGAAGTCCATCTGCGCCGGAGACAGCGAATTCGTGCTCGCTGGCGGCGAGTACGAAGCCGCGCCCCAGGACGTCCAGTCGCGCCTCGCGCAGGCCTATAACGGACGGGCCGAAGCGCACTGAACCGTCTCGACCGCACCCCCTCCCCATCCCTCCCCCGCAAGCGGGGGAGGGAGCACACTCCTCTCTTTCGCTCGCACGGGAGGGAGCACACTCCTCTCTTTCGCTCGCTGGGGAGGGAGCACACTCCTCTCTCCCGCTCGCAGGGGAGGGAGCGTGCTTTACTCCTCCGCTTCGAGGGGTCCCTTTGCCTCCCTCAACGCTGGCGGATGAGCAGACCGGGCAGTCCGGCGAGGTCGGTGATCACCGGCACCTCCGGCGGACGCTCGGGGGGTGCCTCCTGGCCGTTGCGCTGCAAGTGCACCGCGGCCAGGCCGGCACCGCGTGCGCCCATCGCATCCTCGGCCCACGAGTCGCCGACGTGGACCGCCTGCGCGGGCCGTACTCCGAAGTGGCGGACCGCGGCGAGGAATATCCCCCTGCCCGGCTTGGCCGTGCCAGCCTCGGCTGCCGTCAGCACCGCATCAAAAGCCGGCAACAGACCGAGCCCATCGCACACGGCGGTGAGGCGCGCGTCGAAATTGGAGACGATCGCGAGCTTCAGGCCTGCGCGCCGCAGCCCTGCCAGGGCCACCGGCACCTCCGGGTAGACCTGCCAGACCGGGGCATCGGCGAACCGGGCATAGACGTCATCGAAGAAGGCCTCGAAGTCCATCGGACCAAGTCCCGCGAACACGCGCTGCACCAGGACCCGCCACCAGTCCCGGTCGACACGATCATTGAATGCACGGTCCCCGGACCGGTAGGCCGGACGCGGCATCGCCACGAATTCCCGACGGAAACGCCGCTCCAGCAAATCGGCCAGGCCCTCGCGGACAGGCAGCCCATGGGCCCGCGCCCGTTCCGCATACAGATCACCGAGCGGGCAGCGCAGATGAAACAGCGTGCCCGCGGCATCGAGGCACACCAGGCGGGTAGCGTCGATCGACGGAAATGGCGGATGGCGCCTGGTCACGGACAACGCGTTGTGGGTGGCAGGGAGTCGGGGACGGGATTGATCAGCCGCGGCCGGGATTGCGGCGGCGGCCGGCAGGCACCTCGCTGCGGGAGCCGTCCTTTTCCCGCAATACCCGCGCGGTGTTCCTTGCCGGGTCGCTGAACACGAAGCGACCCGCCAGAACACAGCCCTTCATGCCCGGCTCACAGCGTCGCCCGAGCACCCGCTGGCACTCGCCCTTCACTTCGTGAGGGCAACCCCAACCGCCCATGTTTCACCTGAAATCGTGGTTCCAGTGCCTAATCTATCACGAGGGAGCAATGGATCGCCCCACCCCCTGCAGAGGCGGCCGGCCTCTTTCCGATTCCGGCGCCAGGGAAGATCGGCCAGAGGCTGGCCTCCTACCGCGTTCGCCCGAGCCCCCTGTAGGAGGCGAGCCCTCTCGCCGATTGCGGCGCCGGGGAAGATCAGCCGGGTGTCAGACCTCGGGGCGCATGTGCGGGAACAGCAGCACGTCGCGGATCGACGGGGAATCGGTCAGCAGCATCACCAGGCGGTCGATGCCGATGCCCTCACCCGCCGTCGGGGGCAGCCCGTATTCCAGCGCACGGATGTAATCCGCGTCGTAATGCATCGCCTCGAGATCCCCTGCCTCCTTGTCCCGGGCCTGAGCCCGGAATCGTTCGGCCTGGTCCTCCGGGTCGTTCAGCTCGGAGAACCCGTTCGCGATCTCGCGGCCACCAACGAAGAATTCGAAACGGTCGGTGACGAAGGGATCCCCGTCGCTGCGGCGGGCGAGCGGCGAGACCTCGGTCGGATAGGCAGTAATAAAGGTCGGGTCGAGCAGCTCCGGTTCAACCGTCTTTTCGAAGACCTCGATCCACAGTTTGCCCAGTCCGTACTCGGGCTTTACCGGAATTCCGAGGTCCCTGCAATGACCCCGCATCCGCTCGGTGTCGTCGAGATCGGCGTCGGCGATACCCGGGTTGAACGCGACAATGGACTCGCGCACCGTCATCCGCGCAAACGCCGGCGCGACGTCGTGACGTTGCCCCTGGTACTCGATCACGGTCGTGCCGAGCACCTCCCGGCACAGCCCCCGGACGAGCTCCTCGGTGCGGTCCATGAGCTCGTGGTGGGTCACGAAGGCCTCGTAGAACTCCAGCATCGTGAATTCGGGATTGTGCCGGGTGGAGAGCCCCTCGTTGCGGAAGTTGCGGTTGATCTCGAAGACCTTTTCGAAGCCGCCGACCACCAGCCGCTTGAGGAAGAGTTCCGGGGCGATGCGCAGGTAGAGATCCATTCCCAGCGCGTTGTGGTGGGGCACGAAGGGGCGCGCCGTCGCTCCGCCGGGGATCGTCTGCATCATCGGTGTTTCGACCTCGAGGAAGCCGGCGTCGGTGAAGTACCGGCGGATGTACTCGATGATCCGCGTCCGACGGCGGAACAGGTCCCGCGTCTCCAGCGAGGTGATCAGATCCGCATAGCGCTGCCGATAGCGGGTCTCGAGGTCGGAGAGACCATGAAACTTCTCGGGCAGTGGCCGCAGACTCTTGGTCAGCAACCGCAGTTCCGTCACCTTCACGGAGAGCTCGCCGGTGCGCGTCTTGAACAGCGTGCCCCGCCCGCCCAGCACGTCGCCGAGATCCCATTGCTTGAAGGCCGCGTAGACACCCTCCGGGAGGCTGTCGCGCTGCACGAACAACTGGATGTCACCGGACATGTCACGCAGGGTTGCGAAGCTCGCCTTGCCCATCACGCGCTTGCCGAGCATCCGGCCGGCAACCGCGACCTCGATGCCGGACGTCTCCAGCGCCGCCGGCTCGGTCCCGTCGTGTAGCGCGTGCAGATCCGCGGCCAGACTGTCTCGCCGGAAATCGTTCGGAAAAGCGGGCCCCTCGCCACGCCGCGCCGAGAGCTTCTCGCGCCGCTGTGCGATCAGCCGGTTTTCGTCTGGCTCCTGCGCATCCATCCGCTTCAGAGCCCGCTCTTGAGGCTGGCCTCGAGGAACGGATCGAGATCGCCGTCCAGCACAGCTTGTGTATTGCCGACTTCAACACCTGTTCGCAGGTCTTTGATCCTGGATTGATCCAGAACATAAGAGCGGATCTGGCTGCCCCAGCCGATGTCGGACTTGGCGTCCTCCTCCGCCTGCTTCTCGGCGTTGCGCTTCTGCATCTCCATCTCGTAAAGCTTGGCCTTCAGCTGCTTCATCGCGGTGTCCCGGTTCTTGTGCTGGGAACGGTCGTTCTGGCAGGCCACTACGATCCCCGAAGGGTTGTGAGTGATCCGGATCGCCGACTCCGTCCGGTTCACGTGCTGCCCCCCGGCTCCGCTGGCTCGGTAGGTATCCACACGCAGGTCAGCGGGGTTGATCTCGATCTCGAACGAGTCGTCGATCTCGGGCGAAGCGAAGACGGCAGCGAAGGAGGTGTGGCGACGGTTCCCGGAGTCGAACGGAGACTTCCTGACCAGCCGGTGCACGCCGGTTTCGGTGCGCAGCCAGCCGAAGGCGTACTCGCCCTCGAAACGGACCGTCGCGCTCTTGATGCCCGCGACATCGCCGTCGGAGAGCTCGATGATCTCGGTCTTGAACCCCCGACGCTCGCCCCAGCGGAGATACATGCGCAGCAGCATGTTCGCCCAGTCCTGCGCCTCGGTACCCCCGGATCCGGCCTGGACGTCGAGATAGGCGTTCGCTGCATCCATCTCGCCGGAAAACATGCGCCGGAATTCAAGGTCCTCGACCCGCCGGTTGATCCTCGCGAGATCGGACTCGATCGCCGAGACGGTCTCGGCATCCTCGTCCGCCTCGGCGAGTTCGAGGAGATCCTTGCTGTCTTCGAGCTGTCCCTCGATCTCCCGGATGTTGAGGACTACCCCCTCCAGCTGTGCACGCTCGCGGCCGAGCGCCTGCGCCCGTTCCGGATCGTTCCACACGTCCGGCGATTCCAGTTCGCGCAGGACCTCCTCGAGCCGCTCTTCCCGCTCGGCGAAGTCAAAGATACCCCCTAAGGCCTTCCAGAAGGCCTTGCAGGTCAGCGATATTGGAGTAGTACACGTTCAATTCCATGGTCGAGATATCCGGTCAGAAAAGCCCCCTAGTATACCAAGATATTCTCCCTCGCGGCTCACTGCTCTCAGGGTCCCGGTGCGGTGGCCGCCAGGGTCTTCTGCCGGCGCCAGAACCGGCTCCAGTCACTCCGTCGCAGCCGCAACAACGCGGTTCCCGGATCGTGCACGCGCAACTCTTCGGTGCCGCCTTCACGCAATCGCGCCAGGCACGGAGCCAGCAGGTCCCCGGACAGCGAAGTGAGCAACTGGTCGCGCCGTCCGGGATCCTCCGCACGCAGGAACGCGTCCAGTACCGCGAGTTCTGCCTGGCGGTCCAGCGGGTCCGCCGACCAGGCAACGCCGGCGGCCTGCGCGAGCCAGGCCGCGGTCGCCCCGCCCCCGGCGATGCGCCGCACTTCCGGCGTTCCATCGGGAATGCCCGGCGACCAGAACCAGAGCCCCTGCACCGGGGCACGGCCCCGCCCCGCGCGCTCCTCGTTGACCGGGTGGTTGAACCAGGCCATCTGCACCGCATTGCCAAGCACCTGGAGGCGTTGCGCGATCGGACTCTCCAGGCGGGGCGAGCGGAGCGGCCGGCCCAGTGCGGCGGAGGGCGGTGGCATCCCCCAGTCGCCGTCGGCATCCAGCACCAGCTCGAACAACCCGGGCGACGTCTCCCGGAGCGAGGCGCCCGCCGCCTCCAGCTCCGGACCGATGGACTCTCGCAGCGCCGCGGTATCTTCCGGACCAAGATCGTCGACCGCCTGCGCCACGACATCGGTCATGCCGGCGGTCAGTGATACGGGCACCGCGAGCCAGCGCCGTCGACCCGACGGCGAGGGCTTGAAGCCCATCCGAGCCGCGGCCACGTCCTCCCAGCCGACTGCAGCACTCGGTAGCACCGCGCCGCGTCCCAGCATCTTCGCGAGCAGCGCGGGGGTTGCCTCATCCGGCCCGTCGCCCGGCCGCGGCCAGAGTCCGGGCACCAGAATCTCCATCGACACAGTCACCTGCCGGACGAATCGGCGCC
>PWRV01000011.1 GCA_003563455.1 Thioalkalivibrio sp. | reverse complement strand
TTGCGCGTCGTTCTGGATGTTCACTTGAAAACACGGACCGTGGCTGCGTTCGCCCGGTACGGTGGCAACGGCGAGTGGTGATAACAGCAGGACAGCCAGGCCGAGGAGTGGAATCGGTTTTTTCATCGGGTCTTGTCTCCTTGGGTTTCGCGAATTACGGCGCCCGTCGGGCGGGCGCCGTAGCGTTTCAGTTGCGGCCGCGACCTCGCGTCAGTTGGCTGCGGTTGGTGAAGCCGTACTGGTGCGTCTCGTTGTAGTTGTAGCGACCAAACTGCCCGGACTGGTTCCAATTGTGATCGCCGCGCTGACGGGTGCGGTTGGCGTTGTCCCGGCCTTCCTGGTAGGTCGCGTTGTCGTTCAGGGACCCGATCTGACGGGTGTCATTGGTGTTGATCTTGCCCTCCTGTATTGTGGTGTTGAAGTTATTGCCCTGGGCCGAAACGGGGCCTGCCACCATTGCCAGAAGGGCGGCCGAGACAAGTGCGAGGGGCAGGGTACGGGTCAGGTTGTTTTTCATCTTCAGTTCCTCTTGGTAGTTGCTTTCATCAGGTTTGACTTTGCCGGTATTCCGACACCCTGGAGACAACGCCTTCTTTCTCCAACCGGATACCGGGGCGGCAGAAAGTTGCCTGGAGTTTCTGCCAGACCCGGGCTTTTATTTCCCAGGGTCGGGCTCAGGATAGGCGGGTTGACCTGAACTCTTTCTGAACAGGATCAGCGTCCGAATAATTCTTACAATGACTGGCGGGCGCGGGTCTCAGGCCACCCTTTTTGTTCAGGATTTGTTCAGAAAACTTTCAGCGGTTTGGCTTTTTTGGGGCTGGGCGCTGGCCAACCGTTCGTGACAGCCGTATCGAACCGGCAGAGACACGGGCAGGGGCGCCTGGGTTATCGTGGCAGACAAGTGAAACGCGTCGGAGGAGGGAATCCGGATGGACCTGCGCCGGTACGTGCTACACCATCCGTTGCGGGCGGGAATGCTCTTTCAGGGAGCGTTGATCCCGCTTGCCTTGCTGCTCGGTCTTGTTTTCGGCATACCGGTGCTCGCCCGCTTCGAATGGAGTCTTGATGGACTCGCGATGGGTGCGCTCGTCACCTTGCCGATGCTGGGTCTGCTCGGGCTGCTGGCGGCCAGTGGGTTGCGGGCGTACCGGGTGCTGGAGGCGCAGGTTCGCGACTTCCTGCACACGCTGTTTCGAGGCGCCCCCCCGGGTTCGGTCGCCGCGCTGTCACTGCTTGCGGGCTTCGGGGAGGAGATGCTGCTGCGAGGCGTGCTGCAGGGCGGGCTGGCGGAACATGTGCCCGCGGCAGTGGCGATTCTGCTGGCGGCGGTGGTTTTCGGGCTCGCGCATTACATCTCCGGGTTCTATTTCCTTTTTGCCACCCTGATCGGGATCTACCTCGGGGTGGTCTACCACGTCACCGGAAATCTGCTCGTGGTCGCAGTCGCGCACGCACTGTATGACTGGATCGTGATCCGCATCTACCTTCGCTCCGCACGCTGAAGGCACACAGTGGGCCTGACTGCCATGGCTCCGGGCCACCCCGAGCGATGAAAATCACCCTCCCCCGCTTGCGGGGGAGGGTTGGGGTGGGGGCGCGGCGTCCGGACGAACCAGGACCCGCTACTCGCCGCTGTGCAGGAGCAAGCCGCGCTCCCGTGCGATCGCGAACACGCGCATGAACAGCGCCGCACCGAGCACGAGATAAAGGACGTTCAGCCCCAGGGCGGCGAGGAAGTGTCCGGTATGGAAGCCTTCGTCAAGCAGGACCGCACGCATCCCCTCGAAGACGTGAGCGGAGGGCAGGGCCAGCGCCACCGGCTGCAACCAACCTGGCAACACCTCGATCGGGTAGTAGATGCCGGAAATCGGCGCCAGTGCGAAGATGGCCACCCACGCCAGACTCTGCGCGCCAAGTCCGAAGCGCAGCACGAGTCCGCTGACCATCAGCCCGAGTGCCCATCCGGTCACCAGCAGTTGCACGAAGAACACGATCAACGGGAGACCCATCGTGAAGATCGAATAGTGGTACAGCGGGATCGCCAGCAGTGCTGCAGGCACCACGCCGATCAGGGTGCGCAGGGTGCTGATTCCGAGCAGCGAGACGATGAGCTCCCATGGCCGCAGTGGACTCACGAACAGGTGGCCGAGGTTGCGCGAATACAGCTCCTCGTAGAAGGGCAGCGTTACACCAAGCTGAGCGCGGAACAGCACGTCCCACAGGAGCACGGCCGCGAGCAGCAGCCCGGCCGCCTGCGCCACCCATTCGCTGTGCCCGATGAAGAACTGCGTGATGAAACCCCAGAGAATCATCTGCATCACCGGCCAGTAGGCCAGTTCGAGGACGCGGGGCCACGAGCCCCGGAGCAGGTACACGTGGCGCAGCAGCATCGCGTAGCTGCGGTTCAGCGACCCCGCGAGGCTCGTCGGGCTGGGGGTTTGCGCTGGTCTTCGACGTTCAGCCATGGCGGGCCACGTCCAGAAAAACCTCTTCGAGGTTGCGCCGCCCGTAGCGCTCCGCCAGGCCGCGGGGCGTCCCGTCATCGACGATGCGACCGCCGCGCATCATCAGCACGCGATCGCAGAGGCGTTCGACCTCGGGCATGTTGTGCGATGCGAGCACCATCGTCGCACCGGTCCGCGCCCGGTAGGCCTCGAGCCAGCCGCGGATGCGGTCACCGGTGTCCGGGTCCAGGGAGGCCGTGGGCTCGTCGAGCAGAAGCAGCTCCGGTTCGTTGATCAGCGCCTTCGCCAGCGCCACCCGGGTACGCTGGCCCGCCGAGAGTTCGCGGTAGGGCCGGCTGATCAGGGCCTCGAGTTCGAGTTCCTCGGCGAGCTGGTCGATGCGCGCCCTGAGCTTGCGGACCCCGTACAGGCGCCCGTACACGGTCAGGTTCTCCCGCACCGTCAGGCGTTGCGGCAGGTCGATGTAGGGCGATGCGTAGTTCATGCGGTTCAGCACCGCGTAGCGGTGGCGCAGCATGTCGGCACCGAGCACGCGAATGCGTCCGAAGGTGGGCGTCATCAGACCCAGCAGCATCGCGAGTGTGGTCGTTTTTCCAGCGCCGTTCGGGCCAAGCAGGGCGGTAGCCGAGCCGGTCTCGATCGCGAAGCTCACCGCATCCACGGCGGTCGCGGGGCCGAAATTCTTGGTTAGTTCGGATACCTCGATTGCCATTCGAAGAACAGGGCCTCCTTGCGTTGTGCAGATCGGGGCGCGTCCGGGCGGGACTCACGCGCCTTGTGACCGGTGAACGGCCCGCCCGTTCCCTTGGAGACGCCGCGGCGGTTGACGGGTCCGCTGGACCGGTCCCGTGCCCTTTTGTGGCGCGGTGAGGGTGTAATATCGTCCGTTGGGTGGTTAAAGGCCGCTGCCGCTTCGAGACAATCGGCTGATGTTGGGGAGAGGAGGGGCATGGGCGAGTCGTTTCGCTACTGGATCGCGCTTTGCTGCATTACCCTGCTTTGTGGCGGGGCCGTAACCGCCGGCGCGGTGGACGACACCGGGGAGCTTCCGTTGGGGAGTTTCGCCGAGTATTCGGGGAGCCTGGACCAGGCGCTGAACGCTTCGGACATTGCGTGGGCTTCGGAACGGGAGAGTCTGATAGCGGCCGCGTTGAACGACTGGCTGACGTGGATGCGGCCGACACTGATCGACGCCTACGAGCAATACATGTACATGCGCCACCTGATGTGGCCGGTTTATGAACGCGCGGGTCTACCGGAGGCCCTGCTGTTCGGCATCCTCGCGAAGGAATCGGGAGGGCGCGTCCACTCGGTTTCGCGGATGGGTGCGGCGGGGCCACTGCAGTTCATGGGCTTTACCGCGCTGCGTCTGGGACTGCGCATCGATGACGAGCGCGACGAGCGCTTTGATCCGTTGGCTGCGACGCGGGCCAACGTTGCCTACCTGCGGGAACGGTTCGTCGAGTACGACGGTGATCTCGCGCTGGCACTCGCCGCTTACAACGCCGGTGAGACACGGGTCCTGCGCCTGGCCCGCTCACTCGAAGAGCCCAGCTTCTGGAACCCCGATTTCTTGCGGCAGCTGCCGCGGGAGACCCAGGAGTACGTCCCGTACGTGGTGGCGGCGGCACTACTGTTTCAGGATCCGGAGGTCCACGGTGTCGAATTTCCGGTGGTGGACGCAGTGCCATCCCGGATCGAACTGGCGGAACCGAAGACCCTCGCCGAACTCTCGATCTGTCTCGGCCAGGGAGGCAGCCGCGCCGGGTGGTTCCGCACGCTGCGCAACCTCAATCCGCACCACGAACACGATGTTCGGCTCCCCGAAGGCTACCCGGTGCAGGCGCCGACCGAGATCGCAGTGCGGTATTCGGAGGGCTGCCTGCAAGGGACCCGCAGCGAACTCGCCCGCCGTTTGCACGCGTCTCGCGACGAGCGTCGCGCCCTGCTTGCGGTGCGTACCTACACCGTGCGTAGCGGCGATACCCTTTCGACGATCGCGCACCGGCATGGATGCCCGAGCCTTCGGGCGGTCGCCGAGGCGAATGGCATTCAGGGCCCGCGCTATCTGATTCGACCTGGCCAGCAACTGGAGCTGGTGGGATGCCGGATTCACTGAGGCCGCCTGGATCCGTTCGCGCTGTGCACACCGGGATTCGTCGTCCCGATGGACAGATCCGCAGGGCGGAAGCAGGCGAAGCCCGTCATCCGCCCTGCGCTTCTTTCATGGTCGGGGGTGGCAGCGCGTGCCATCGTGGTTCGTGATTTGCCCTTCCTGGCCGATCAACGCCGCCCCGCCCCCGAATTCCGCTCACTCTTCCCGCGGTTCCTTATCCATCAAGCGATCCCAGGCCTCGGTGGCCTCGGACCAGGCCGTTTCCGCGGCTTCACGTGCATCGGACCAGGCCTCTCCTGAATAGTCACGGGCCGCTTCCCAGGCCTCGCGCGCTTCCTCCTGGGCCTCGGCCGCGGCATCCCGGGCAGCCTCTGCCGCTTCTCCGCCTTCCTCGCGTCCGATACGCCAGGCCTCCTCGGCCTGCTCCTGAGCCTCTTCTGCGAGCTGCTGAGCACGATTCCAGAGCTCTTCCGCTTCGGCATCCTCCTCCGGGGCGGTCGCTTCGCCATTGGGTGGCAGTTCTTCGTCCGGTGGCAGTTCACCCTCGCGCATCACGTCCGGCATCGAGTCCTCGGCAGGCGGGGCCTCGGTCTCGGGGGGTGGCGTAGGGCTGACCTGCGGTGGCGGCTCGACGTCTTCCGGCACCTCGGGTTCGGGAACCTCATCGTTGGGTTGGCAGCCCACAAGCAGAAGGCCCAGGGCGATTCCAAACAGCAGCTTGTAGCGCATGTTGTCTTCCTCCCGTTGGCAAACAGCCGGATTGGCCTGGATCATGATACGCGCCTTCAGCCGATCGTGAAGGGATTGCGGATGAATCGCGCCTTTCCGCCAGAATCGACCACAACAGAGGATCGATCCTGAAGCAAGCTGCAAATCACATTTGCAGCGAAGCGTGCGCTGGGAAAGCCAGGAGGCCTTTGGTCAGCGCTTTCCTGGCGGGAGTGGGTGAAGGGCGTCACTTTCACGTTGAATCCGGGCTTCGATGCAGGTTCGTTTTCGTCGGGCAATGGCGCGGCACTTCATCCTGCCGCGCGGCTTCTGCCATCATGGCCCCGGCGCGAGCGCGCGAAGCCGATCTCCTTTTCCCCGTTGGGAGCACATGCGATGACTGAACCCCTGAACCCGAATCCGCAGCCCGTGGAGCCTGCAGTCCTGTCAATTGACGGGAAGGAATACAGCCTGCCAGTGGTGGAGGGCAGTGAAGGCGAACGCGGAATCGACATCGGCGCGCTTCGCGCCGAGACCGGACACATCACGCTGGACACCGGCTACGGAAACACTGGCAGCTGCAACAGCGCAATCACCTTCATCGATGGCGATGCGGGAATCCTCCGGTACCGCGGCATCCCGATCGAGCAGTTCGTTGACAGCCCGACGTTCATTGAGGTGGCCTGGCTGCTGATCTTCGGGCATCTGCCGAGCGAGACCGAATACCAGGACTTCTCCGAGGACCTGACGCGCTTCGCGCACATCGACGAGAGCATGAAGCACCAGTTCGAGGGCTTCCCGCGATCGGCGCCGCCGATGGCCACGCTATCGGCGATGATCAACGCCCTGTCCTGCTACCACCTGGATCTGCATGAACTGGAGGACGAAGGTGAGCTGCGGCACGCGGCGGCACGCCTGATCAGCAAGATCCGGACGATAGCCGCCTACGCCTTCCGGCACTCGCGCGGACTGCCGTACGTGTACCCGGATCCGGGTCTGCGCTACGTGCCCAACCTGCTGCACATGATGTTCTCGCAGCCCTACAGCCAGTACGTCTGTCCCATTCTGGTGCGCAAGGCCTTCAACCTCATCCTGATCCTGCACGCCGATCACGAGCAGAACTGCTCCACATCGACGGTCCGCATGGTGGGCTCGAGCGGCGCGAACCTTTTTGCCTCGTGCGCCGCGGGCGTTTCCGCCCTTTGGGGACCGTTGCACGGCGGGGCCAACGTGGCGGTGCTGGACATGCTGGAGCAGATCCACCAGGGCAACGTCACGCCCGAGGAGTACGTGCGCCTCGCGAAGGACAAGGACAGCAACGTACGCCTGATGGGTTTTGGCCATCGGGTGTACAAGAACTTCGATCC
>PWRV01000085.1 GCA_003563455.1 Thioalkalivibrio sp. | reverse complement strand
GGATCATCGCGATGTATGGGTTTCCGCGCGCCACCCGCCACGCCGTGCCGCTGATCTGGCTGCTGAGCGGTATCGGCGTCTGGCTGTTCGGGCGCGAGAGCTTCCACATCGGCATCAGCGGACTGACCCACGGGCTGATGTTCTTCGTGGTGCTGATGGGCATCCTCCGTCGCGACGCGCTGTCCGTCGCCCTCGTATTGATCGTGTTCCTGCTGTTCGGGGGGATGGCCTCCGGCATCATCCCGTCGGAACCCGCGATCTCCTTTGAATACCACCTGTTCGGCGCCATTGCGGGCGTGCTGGCCGCCGTGTTTCTGCGGCGGATGGACCCGATGCCCGCCCGGATCCGGCGCACGGAGGACGATGCCGAAGACGCGGACCCGGACTGGGTCGATGATCCGCCATCCGCGGAGTCGAAGTCCGATCAGAGGGAAGACGTCCGGGTGAACCGTCGCGAAGACTGAACCGGCCAGCTCACGGAATTTGCAGACAGCCCTCGCAGACCGGACGGAACCGCCGGGCCGGTCGCCCCGCCCGGGACCGGGATCCCGGGTTGGCCCGTCAGTCCGCCGGCGGGACCTCGTGCCGGATCGGCTCCAGCGAGCGGAAATACACGGCCAATGCCCGGCGGTCGGCGTCGGTCAGGAAACTCGTGCCCTCGTTGATCACGTCGCCCATTGGGCCGCCGGCAAAATCGCCCTGCGGATCCATGCCCAGATCCAGATAGCGCATCAGATGACGCCCGCTCCAGCTTCCGATCCCGGTCTCCTGATCCGGCGTGATGTTCGGTGCAACGTCTCCGCCAGCCATGCGCGCGCCGGCGTAGCGCAGCGCGGGTTTGATTCCGCCGGTGCGCGTCCGCGGGGAGTGACACTCAGCGCAGTGCGCCAGTGCGCTCGAGAGGTAGGCGCCGCGGTTCCATTCGTCGGAGGCATCGGCGTCCGGTTCGAAGACCGCGGGGCGGAAATGAAGGAACTTCCAGACCGCAAGCCCGGGCCGGAAACGGGCGAACCAGTCGAGGTCGTGCGGCCGGTTCTCGCGCTGCACCGGTTCCACCGTCCGCAGGTACGCCCAAAGCGCAGCGACATCGTCGGGGCGCATCCGCGCGTAGGTGGTGTACGGGAACGCCGGATAGTAGTGGTGGCCGGCGGGACTTCGGCCATGCTGCAGTGCCCGCTCGAAATCGCGTTGCGACCAGCGACCAATCCCGGTCTCCGGATCCGGCGTGATGTTGGGACCGTAGAAGGTGCCGACCGGGCTTTCGATCGCCCGCCCGCCAGCCAGGAAGGGGGCATCGTCCTCCCTGCCAGTGTGGCACGAGACACAGCCGCCAGCGCGCAGCAGGTACTCGCCGTCGCGAAGAAGCTCCGAAGCTCCGTCATCCGCGGCCGACGGGGCCACAAAGAGCACTGCGATGCCCAGCGCGAGGAGCGCGGCGCTTACCCGCCGCAGTCCCCGGCCGGCTGACCGGTACTTGAGCACGTCCCGCGCGTTCAGTCGCGGCGGCGGAAGTCCTCGTGGCAGGCCCGGCAGGACTCACCGACGCTGCGGAATCGGGGCATGAGCGCCGCGTCGTCACCCTCTTCCACGGCCTCGTGCAGGGCGAGTGCCGCTTCGTGGTTCTCGCGCGAGAGCTCCGCGAACCGCTCCGGGTCCTCCCAGATCGACATCAGCGCATCGGTCTCGCCAAAGTCCGAACCCTCGGGAAACAGCGCCGGGATGTCCTGCGTCGCGTCGACGATGTAGCGCGTGTGGGCCAGCAGGTTGTCACGGAAGTCGGCGCCGTCCACGACGATCGCGGCGGTCGCGGACATGTTGCCGCCCAGCGCCCGCATCAACCCCTGCCGGTAGTCGATCGTGACCTCTGCGCCGTCGTCGAAGGAGTACACGGGCCCCGAGACCCCGAGCGCAAGGGCGATCGCACTGCCGACAAGGATATTCCGGGCATTCATGAGCATACGGTGCATGATTCGATCCTCCGGTGGGGTGGTCGGGTTCCCCTTTCTCGACGCTGTGGGTGCCCGATTGTTCGGAACGTTAGCCTCGACCAACAGCCCAGTCAACTGAACTGCGGTCTGGGCAAGCGAGGGTGGAGAGCCAGCGTAACGACCGTACGCCCAAGTGGGCCCACTAGACCGGCGGGACCGTTCGATCCCGCATCAGGACAGGGCGAGTCGCTGCCTCGCATCAACGAAACGGCGACATCGGCATCAGGCTTTCGGGTCGTGTGAAGCGGTTGATGTCCACGGACATCCGGCCCATCGTTCCGGTCATCGTCGCCATCGAATGGTTCATCTGCGACATCGAGTCGTTCATCGTTCCCATGTTGCGCGCCATCCCGCGGATGTTCAGCGCCAGGTCGTTCATGTTCTCGCTCATGTCGCGCACGTCGGCCCCCATGGTCTCCATGCCGATGCGCACCCGCTCGAAGTCCGAGGACATCCCCGCCTGACCCTCGACCATGCTCTCCGCCATCACCTCCATGCGGCCTGCCATGAAGGTCATGTCCTCGGCCATCGTTGAGACGTCGAGCCCCATCTGCGTGACCGCCTTGGTCATCGTGCTCATGTCGCGGCCCATGTTGAACATGAACAGCCCCATGCCGACAAAGGCCAGAGCGACGACCACCAGCAGGATTCCCACGCCGGTTACTCGTGCCGCAGCCGCCATCCGCGGGCCGGGTGCAGGCCCGGTCTTCTGGTCGGACATGGTCCTCTCCTCGGGGGTCTTGGTGAACCGGAGCAACTCGGTGCTGATTGCATTACCGAGTGTAGTCCAGTTCGGGGCGATTTAACGGCTCGAGCAACCTTTCGGCGGTCGCGTCGCTGGAAGCGGCGAGCCGGGTGAATTCGCGGCGCGGCCGCGGATCATCCAGACTTTCGAGCCCCTCCCGGACATCACCGCTGGCCCGATGACTGATCTGCTCTGGCAGTACGCGCTGGTATTTCTCGCCGCGGCCACACCGTGGCTCGAAATCATGATCGTGATCCCGGTGGCAGTCGGCATGGGGCTTTCCCCCGTGCCGGTCACCATCGTCAGCTTCGTCGGCAACGCGCTGCCGGTGTTCGGGATCATCACCCTGTTCCGGCGCTGGGAACAGCGTCGCGGACCCGTTCGCCGACGCTGGGGCCCGCGGTCCCAGCGCGTGTGGGACCGCTACGGACTGCCCGGCGTTGCGCTTGCCGGCCCGGTTCTCACCGGCATTCACCTGGCCGCGGTGATGGCGCTGGCGCTGAGGGCGGACCGTCGCCTGACCGCGCTGTGGATGACCCTCAGCCTGGCCTTCTGGTCTCTGGTCACCGTGCTGGTCACGGCCGCCGGGTTCGAGGGCCTGCGTTGGCTCTTCGGGGATCACTGAGCTACCCTGCGGAGACAAAAACAGCTGGACTGGCTTGCATATTGCAAACCCGGTCGAAATGAGGACGGCGGAACGTCCTTGCTTCCCGGCGGCGCCGCCTGCTGGTGCATTCCCCGCACCGCACGCACCAGGATGGGGCGCATACCCGAGTGACGCGAGCCGCCGGTGATCACGCCGCGCATCGCGTCAACCGCCACATTCCCAGAATTCCCAAACCGAGGTTAACCATGAATCGACCGCAAGTGCAGAACGCCGAACTGCTTGCCTGGGTGGACGAGATCGCCACGCTGTGCGAACCGGACACGGTCTACTGGTGCGACGGCTCCCAGGAAGAATACGACCGGCTGACCGGCGAGCTCGTCGAGGCCGGCACCTTCCGACCGCTGGACCCGGCGAAGTGGCCGGGCTGCTTCGCCGCGCGCAGCGACCCCAGCGACGTCGCCCGGGTCGAGGACCGCACCTACGTCTGCAGCGTGAACAAGAAGGATGCCGGCCCGACCAACAACTGGGTCGATCCACGCGAGATGAAGCAGACGATGAAGGGTCTGTTCGCCGGCTGCATGCGCGGCCGCACCCTGTACGTGATCCCGTTCAGCATGGGGCCGCTGGGTTCGCCGATCGCCCAGATCGGTGTGGAACTGACCGACTCGCCTTACGTGGTGGTGAACATGCGCATCATGACGCGCATGGGCACGAAGGTGCTGGACGTGCTGGGCGACGGCTCGTTCGTGAAGTGCCTGCACAGTGTCGGGGCGCCGCTGGAGAAGGGAGAGAAGGATGTGCCCTGGCCCTGCAATCCCGAGGTCAAGTACATCGTCCACTACCCGGAGGAGAAGAGCATCGTCTCCTACGGGAGCGGTTACGGCGGCAACGCGCTGCTCGGCAAGAAGTGCTTCGCGCTGCGCATCGCGTCGACCATGGCCCGCAACGAGGGCTGGCTCGCCGAGCACATGCTGATTCTTGGTGCGGAATCACCGGAGGGGCAGCGCACCTACGTCGCCGCGGCCTTCCCGAGTGCCTGCGGCAAGACCAACCTCGCGATGCTGGTGCCGCCCGAACCCTTCCGCAAGGACGGCTGGAAGATCACCACCGTCGGCGACGACATTGCCTGGATCAAACCCGGTCCGGACGGCCGCCTGCACGCGATCAACCCGGAGGCGGGCTTCTTCGGCGTCGCTCCCGGTACCAACGAGAGCACCAATCCCGCGGCGATGGCCACCATCCGCAGCAACACCATCTTCACCAACGTCGCCCAGACCAAGGACGGCGACATCTGGTGGGAAGGCCTCAGCGAGACCCCGCCCGGAGAACTGACCGACTGGCGGGGCGAGCCCTGGGATCCGAACAGCGGCAAGCCGGCCGCCCACCCGAACGCGCGGTTCACCGCTCCCGCGTCGCAGTGTCCGACGATCGACCCGGCCTGGGAAGACCCGGCGGGCGTACCGATCCACGCCTTCATCTTCGGCGGCCGCCGGAGCACCACCGTGCCGCTGGTGGTTCAGGCCTTCAACTGGAACTTCGGTGTGTACATGGCCGCGACGATGGGCTCCGAGACCACGGCCGCTGCCTTCGGCGAGCAGGGCAAGGTGCGCCGCGATCCCTTCGCGATGCTGCCCTTCTGCGGGTACCACATGGCGGACTACTTCAACCACTGGCTGCAGATCGGCCGCGAGCTGGCGCACCCGCCGAAGGTCTTCGGCGTGAACTGGTTCCGTCGTGACGAGGAGGGCCGCTTTCTGTGGCCCGGGTTCGGCGAGAACATGCGGGTGCTGAAGTGGGTGATCGACCGGGTGCACGGACATCGCCCTGCCGTCGAGAGCGCGCTGGGCCGCATGCCCCACTACGAAGACCTGGACTGGCGCGGCCTCGAGGACTTCAGCCGGGAGGAGTTCAACCGCCTGATGTCCATCGACCGCGAGGTCTGGAAGAAGGAGGTGCACTCGCAGGACGAACTCTTCTCGGAGCTCTACGACAAGCTGCCGAAGGAGTTCATCTTCATGCGCGAGCTGCTGCTCTCGAGCCTCTGGCGTTCCCCGAAGCACTGGGGCCTCGCGCCGGAACGGACCTGAGCTCCCGGTGCCCCCGGCCCTCACCCCCGGCCCCTCCCCCCGCGAGCGGGCGAGGGGAGCCCCCTCCCCCGATTTCGGGGGAGGGTTGGGGAGGGGGGCGCTGAGCTGGAGTTTCGTCCCCGACCTCAGCCCCGGTCCCTTGCGCGCCGCCCTGGCTTCTGCTAAGTTTCAGCGCCTTTCATCCAGGCCGAACCCTACTGGAGTCTTCCGATGGCACGAGTCTGCCAGGTGACAGGCAAGCGCCCGGCTACGGGAAACAACGTTTCCCATGCGAACAACAAGACGCGCCGGCGTTTCCTGCCGAATCTGCACAGCCACCGCTTCTGGGTGGAGAGCGAGCAGCGCTTCGTGCGGCTGCGCCTGAGCAGCAAGGGGATGCGGGTGATCGACAAGCGCGGCATCGACGCCGTGCTGGCCGACCTGCGTGCACGCGGCGAAAAGGTCTGACGGAGAATCGACATGGCGAAAGGCGTACGCGACAAGATCAGGCTGGTGTCCAGTGCCGGTACCGGGCACTTCTACACCACGTCGAAGAACAAGCGGAACATGCCCGAGAAGATGCAGATCAAGAAGTACGATCCGGTGGTCCGCAAGCACGTGATGTACAAGGAAGCGAAGATCAAGTAGATCCCGCGCGACCGATGGCAGGACCCTCAGGGCCCGGTTTTATCCGGGCCTTCGCGTTTCTGGCATGCAGACTTCTTCCAAAGGTGTCATCCGAAGGCACTCCCTGCCCTGATTGCGGGGGCCGGCCGTGGAGCGGGCGCTGCGGCGTTTCGGCAACGCCAGAGGCCGCAATCAGCAATCCGCCCCCGCCCGTGGGTTCAACGGGTCGCCTGTCCCTCCTCCGCGGCCGTCCGCGCCCAGCGCGCCATCATGTCCCCCCATCGGAACGCAGTCGCGGGGTCCAGGTCGAGTTTCGTGTACCGCCCACCGTCGCGGACCAGCACCCGCAACAGCGGCACACCCGAATCATGAATGATCTGGCGCAGCTCGATGATCTCGCCAAAGGGTGCCTCGATAGAATCCATGCCGTGCCCTCTTCCCGTGTCAGCCTCACGCCCCGGACAAGGTTAGCCCGGAACCGCGCTATCGTCGCACAGTGCCAGCCCGGGTCACAGTTTCCCGGGGCGGGCTTCCCCATAACGGTTCCCGCTACTTCGCGCGCAGAGCGCAAGCGCCTATGCTTGCAGCCCAGTGGTGTTCGCCGCCGCGTTCATCCGGAAGATACCGCCCCACCCACCACACCCCACGGGCCGCATCACGATCGAAAATGGCACTGCCGCTGAGAAACCGACTG
>PWRV01000265.1 GCA_003563455.1 Thioalkalivibrio sp. | reverse complement strand
TGTGGAGCGCGCCTCGCACGCGAATCGGCGTCAGGTGGGCCCGGGGGTCTGGCGCGCCTGCGGCGCGTTCGCGAGCACGCTCGCTCCTGTAGGAGCCCGCCGGATCGCCGAGAAGGTTCGCCTCCTACAGAGATTGTGAACGCACTTCGGGCCCCGAGGGTCGCACGGGACCGCGCGGTAGCAGGGAGGAGAGCATCCACGTGGCGAACACGAAGGCGGTGGAGGTCAGCAGACAGCCGATCAAACCGTGATTCATGAAGATCCAGCCGGACAGCACCGTGCCAATCAGCCGCCCGCCAGCGTTGGCCATGTAGTAGAAACCCACCTTCATCGCGACCCGGTCCGCGTCGGCATAGTCCAGGATCAGGAACGAATGGACCGCGGAGTTTACCGCGAAGACCACGCCGAACAGGCCGAGCCCGAAGATCAGCACCAGCCCGGGGTCGAACCCGGTCTCCAGCCCGATCACGATTCCCAGGGGTATCAGCATCAGCACCAGCGCCCAGACCCGGGCGGTCAGACCGGTCGGATCCAGGCCACGGCGAGCAATCAGCGTCGGAACTGCGGCCTGCACGATGCCGTATCCGATGATCCACAGGGCCAGGAAGCCACCCACCTGCAGGTGATTCCAGTCCAGCGTCGCGGTCAGAAACACCGGCAGCGCGACCACGAACCAGACGTCGCGCGCCCCGAACAGGAAGAATCGCGCGGCCGAGAGCACGTTGATCGCCGGACTGTTGGCGAACATCTGGGTGAACTTCGGCTTGTCCGCGACCCGACCGAGACCCCGCGGCAAGCCGAGCGCGGCCAGGCTCAGGCTCAGCACCAGCATCGCGGCCAGCGCGACCAGCGCGCCGCGAAACCCGATCGTGTAGAGCAAAGCCGCGCCGACGAAGAAACCCAGTCCCTTCAGCGCGTTCTTGGACCCGGTCAGCCAGGCCACCCAGCGGAACAGCCGACCCTCGACGTCGCCGGCCACGAGTTTCACGCCCGACTTCGCGCTCATCTTGTTCAGGTCCTTCGCGATACCCGAGAGCGCCTGGGCGAACATCACGTAGGCCACCGTTAGCCAGGCATCCGGCACCGTAAGCATCAGCAGCGCGGCGATCTGCAGCAGGGTCCCGGAGACCAGTGTGGTATTCAATCCCAGGCGCGCGGCGATCCAGCCGCCGGTCAGGTTGGTGACGATCCCGAAGAACTCGTAGAACAGGAACAGCAGCGCAATTTCCAGCGCGCTGTAGCCCAACTGGTGGAAATAGAGCACCACCAGCATCCGGATCGCACCGTCGGTGATGGTAAACGCCCAGTAGTTCGCGGTGATCCGCGCATAGGCGGCGAGACCGAGCGGCGAGCCGTTCAACGTCCAGGCTCCAGCGCGGGGGGGAAGCACCGTACCGGATGGGCGGGGGCCAGGCACGCTCGAGCCTTCCATGGGCGCCGACGGCCCGGCCCCCGCCCACCCGATACGGCGATCAATCGCAGCGCTACAACACGCTTCAATTCAAAACCCAGAAGGCGTGGTTCAGAAATGCCGCGAAGCCGACCCAGGCGAGGTAGGGCAACAGCAGCGCACCCGCGATCCGGTCGAGGCGCCAGAACAGCACCAGCGTTGCGAGGATCGCAAGCCACAGCACCACGATCTCGACCAGCGCGAGACCGATTTGCTGTAGGCCGAAGAACAGGATGGACCACAGCATGTTGAGGCCGAGCTGCACCACGAACAGGCCGAGCGTCCAAGGTGCGCCCCGGAATCCGTACACCCGCCAGATGCGCCAGGCCGCGTAGGCCATCAGCACGTAGAGAATGGTCCAGACCGGGCCGAAGACGGCGTTTGGCGGCGCAAACTCCGGTTGCACCAGCTGCGGGTACCAGTCGGTCACCGAGGTCCGCGTGACCAGCCCGCCGATGATGGCCACCACCAGCACCAGGGCCAGCCACATCACGAGCCCACGCAGTTCCCGCCATGAAATCGCGTCTTTTCGTTCCATTCGACTCTCCGCTTCGCACCCGGGCGATGTCCCGGGCCACAGCGCCGGCGTGTCCGGCGAAGCCATCTGACACCGGACTCAGGTTCCATTTTCCGTCTCTGACCGATCCTCTGCCAGCAAATCGCGCACGCGCTGGCGCATGTAGGCGATGTGCAGCCGCAGATTGTAGAACTCCTCCATGTAGGAAAGCGGCACCTCGGTGGCGGATACGTCCTGGTCCAGTCGCAGGAGCAGGGCGAGATCGCTTTCGAGCCGGGAGCGCGGCAAATCACCGCGTGCGAGATCCTCGTCGATCAGCCGAACCTGACGATACCAGCGGAAGATGCGCCGGCGCATGCTCCACTGCAGCGCCGCTGGCGCAATGCGAAACAGCGGGATGATCACGGTCAGCAGAGGAATGATCAGGATCGCCATCCGGTCGATCAGCGAAGCCGCCCAGAACGGCAGGGGACGATGCAGGATGTTCGGACCCCGTTCGAAGAAGTAGCGCGCGTCCTCTGCGATCGGGATGTCCGTGTATTCGAGGGACGGAAAATCGCTGGCCGATCCCACCAGGTGAGGGGTCGGGCTGCGCTGCGCCGCCTCGATCAGCAGCTGGAGGACGCTGCGATGCGTATCCTGGCGCACCACGAGGTACGTTGCCGGCGCGATCATGTGCACGGCGCGGGGCGGCAGATTGCGGCGCGGGTCCACCACGCCCTCGAACAGGGTGACCGCGGACAGGTAGGGCAGGCGCTGCGCCAGACCCGCGGCCTGTCTCAGGTGGACCAGACCGATGCTCTCTGCGGCCAGCAGCCGCTCCACCAGCGGGGCCTGTGGCGCCATCACGAAGGCCGCGGCATCGACGGCGCCGGACTCCAGGGCATCGGCAGCCTCCCGGCCCCCGATCGCGACGAGTTCCGCTCCGATGTCCCCAAGGCGGTCGTCCAGTCCGGTCTCGGGCAGCAGTGCCCGCATCAGATGCTGCGTCCCGCTCCGCTCCGCGCCGATCGCGATCCGCCCGCCGGCCAACCCTTCGAGGTGGTCCGAGAGGCTCGAGGCTCGTTCCTCCGGCTCATCCGGCAAGAGGCGATGGAACAGGAACAGCGGCTCCAGCGCCACACTGACCACCGCTTCCAGCTCGTCCGCGGCAGCAGCCGGCGCGGTACCGCTCTGGACGAGTGCCGCATCCACCGCGCCAGAGAGCAGCAACTCCCAATTCTCGACGGAGCCGGCCGTCTCCACGGTCTCGAGCCGGACACCCTTTTGCGCAAACCAGCGCGCGTAGAGATCTCCGGTCAGTTCGTAGGCCCCACCCGGGCTCCCGGTCGCCAGACGCACCTGCTTGGGGGGCGCAGGCTCCACGAACTGCCACGCCACGATCAGGGCCAGCAGGCCGATCAGTGCCACGAAGCTCCACACGAGCATCGCAGTGGTCGGGGCCCTCGGGATCCGGAGCCGTCCCGGCTTACTCGATGTGTCCTTCATTTCCCGATGCACTCCTGTTGTTCCGCACGCAATTTCGCACGATTCGGTCCTGTACGCACCCCGCCCGGCCGTCGACCCAGCCCCGTACGGCATGTCCTCGAGGCGCCTGTTTGTTTATGCTTGCGACGGCCGAATGCACCGTGCCCGACAACCGATCCCCATCCCCCACGCAGACCGCTCACTGATGAAGAAAACATTCCGAAACGTCCTGCTTGCGTTGTTGCTGCCCGTCAGCCTTTCAGCCGGACACGCCGCCGGTGGCGACATGACGCCGTTGCCGGATCCGGCGGCACTCGAACTCGCCTCAGTGCATGCAGTGGTGGCGCCGCTCAATCCCGGCACTCCAGTGTTTACCAAGTTCGCGGATCGATCGGTGCCGATCGCATCGATCACCAAGCTGATGACCGCGATGGTGGTGCTCGACTCCGGCCAGCCACTGGATGAATGGCTCCCGATCCTGGAACGCGAGGACAACCCCCCGAAGAACAGCTTTTCCCGCATCCGCCCCGGTTCCGAGGCCCGACGCGAGGACCTGCTCAGGATCACGCTGATGTCGTCCGAGAACCTCGCGGCCTACGTGCTCGCGCGGGATCACCCTGGCGGCCGGGAGGCGTTCATCGCGGCGATGAACGAGAAGGCGCGGGTGCTGGGCATGCAACAGACCCGTTTCGTGGATCCCTCCGGCCTCTGGCCGGAAAACCGGGCCAGCGCGAGCGACTTGCTGAAGTTGGTCCGCGCCGCCTACGCCTATCCAGAGATCCGCGAGATGTCCACCGGTTCGAACCGGCGGGTGCACTTCCGCAGTCCCCGCTACAGCCTGGACTTCGGCAATACCAACGCGCTGGTGCGCTCTTCGCGCTGGAACGTCGACCTATCCAAGACCGGCTATCTCAACGAGGCCGGACGCTGCCTGGTGATGGTGGCAGACGTAGGCGGCGAGCCGATGGCGATGGTGCTGCTGGATTCCTTTGGTACCCGCACGCCGCTGGGAGACGCCGGTCGGATCCGCCGCTGGCTGGAGACCGGGTCGGGCGGTGCCGTCGCCGGCGCCGCGCTCGACTACGAGCGCAGAAGGGCCGCGGCCCTCGCGGCGCCCGTGGTTGACGCAGACTATTGAGTGACCGCCATCCCGGCCGGATCCGCCGGGGCCTATTCCGTCTTCCTGTGATTGCGCAGGCGCCGGACAAAGCCCGGCAGGAAGAACAGCAGGGCGATCAGCGCGACCGCGAGGAGCAGGACCTGGATCAGGCTCTCCGCGCCTTCGAGCGCCTGCCGGGTCGCGTGACCCAGCCAACTGTAGGCCGCGAGATTCGGAATCAGCGCGATCCCTGTGGTCCAGGCGTAGGTGCGCAGACGGATCCCGGTCAGACCCAGTGCGAAGTTGGTGGGGGCGAAGGGAAACACCGGGATCAGGCGGGTCATCGCGACGAAGCGCCAGCCCTCGGCCTCCCCCCCGCGCATCACGCGACGCATCAGGGGTCCGGCGCGGCTGCGCACGTAGTCACGCGCCAGATGCCGGCCGATCCCGAAGGCCAGCACGGCGGACAGGGTGGCACTGACCAGGCTCACGACCGTCCCCAGCCAGGGCCCGAACAGGCCGCCCCCGAGCAGAACCCAGAAGGTCGAGGGAACCGGCAACAGGGCCAGCACTACGAACGCCACAGCGAACAGCAGGTAGGCCCAGATTCCAAAACCCTGGAGCCACATTTCCAGCGCGACGAAGTCGAGGTCTTCGAACGGAATTTCAGCGATCAGGCGGATCACCAGCGCAGTCACGGGCAGCAGCACCGCCACCCAGATCCACGGCTTCACGGTTCCCCTCCCTCCCCTCCCGCCCCGGATTTCGGGTCCCGTCCCAATTTCGCAAGTCGATCTGCCAGCGCGCGCTCGGTACCCTCCTCCCGGGGCTGGTAGAAACGCCGGCCGAGCAACCCCTCGGGAAGATACGTCTGCCCGCGTGCAAAGCCGTCGGGCTCGTCGTGGTCGTAGCGGTAAC
Organism: Thioalkalivibrio sp.; assembly: GCA_003563455.1. Taxonomy (GTDB): domain Bacteria; phylum Pseudomonadota; class Gammaproteobacteria; order Ectothiorhodospirales; family Ectothiorhodospiraceae; genus Thioalkalivibrio. The sequence goes on along the minus strand of PWRV01000265.1, from coordinate 1,278 downwards.
CGGCGCCGAATCCCTCGGCGCGCATCAGGTCGGTCGGTGCGTTGCGCAGGTGCAATGGAACCGGAAGGCTGCCGCTATCCGCGATCGCGGCACGAACCGCCCCGAGCGCTGCATACGCGGAGTTGCTCTTGGGTGCACAGGCCAGTTCCACTGCTACCTGCACCAGCGCGAGATCGCCCTCCGGACGCCCGAGCCGTTCGAGGGTTTCCCAGGCCGCCAGCACGCGTGAAGCGAGACCCGTTTCGGCCAGCCCGATGTCCTCGTAGGCCATGCGCAGCAGACGGCGCCCGAGGTAGCCCGGGTCGCAGCCAGCGTCGAGCATCCGCACCAGCCAGTACGCCGCGGCATCCGGATCCGATCCGCGGACCGACTTATGCAGGGCCGAGATCTGGTCGTAGAAGGCGTCACCCTGGCGATCGAACTGCAGGGACTGCGATCCCATCACCGCGCGCAGGGAATCGGGGGTGATTACGCCGTCCACCGCGAGATCCGCCGCGGTCTCGAGCCAGTTCAGGGCCCGGCGCGCATCGCCATCCGCAGCCTTCGCGAGACGCTCGATCCACTCGTCGTCAAGGTGCAGCGCCATCTCCCCGAGGCCCCGCCCGGAATCGGCAAGGGCCTGCCGGAGCAGCTCGGCGATCGCGTCGGCCGGGACCGGCTGCAGGCGGTAGACGCGAAGCCGGGACAGCAGCGCGCTGTTCAGTGCGAAGGAGGGGTTTTCGGTGGTCGCGCCGATGAAGCGCAGGGTGCCGTCCTCGACGTGCGGCAGCAGGGCGTCCTGCTGGGCCTTGTTGAAGCGGTGGATCTCGTCAATGAAGAGGAGCGTTCCCTGCCCCTTCGCCGCCCGGCGCGCGCGCGCCTGCTCGACCACGGCACGCACCTCCTTCACCCCGGCCAGGACCGCCGAGAGCGTTGCGAAAGCCAGCGCGCCGGTGTCGGCGACCACGCGGGCGATGGTGGTCTTGCCGGAGCCTGGCGGCCCCCACAGGATCATCGACGGGGTCTTGCCCGCCTCGATGGCCCGGCGCAGCGCGGCCTCCGGTCCGAGCAGGTGGGCCTGCCCGAGCACCTCGTCGAGCCGACGTGGCCGCATGCGCTCGGCCAACGGCACGGATGTCCGGGACAGCGGCGCGGCGTTCCGGGGTTCCGCCACCTCCGGCGCACGGGGAGCGGGCGCATCGCCGAAGAGGTCACCGCTGCCGGGATCCCGGGTCACGGGCGGTAGACGTCGGTGCCCGGGGGTGGCGTGAACCGGAATTCGCCCGGTGGCAGCACGGG
>PWRV01000285.1 GCA_003563455.1 Thioalkalivibrio sp. | reverse complement strand
GGGCTTTCCAGCCAGATGTCCTGACCGTCGCGGACCCCGGCGTTGTTCGCGTCCACCGGGTTGATCTCGGCGAACATCTCCTGCTGGAGTTCCGCGAGCCATGGGTTGGAACGGGTTTCATCACCGCCACCCTCGTATTCCACGAGCCGCCCGCTCGTGTGGATCAGCGGATAGTCGTCGCTGAAATCGGTGGCCTGGACCGACTCGTAACGGGTCGGCAACCGGAAGAAACCGCGCCGGTCCTCGTAGGTCGGGTAGTTCGCCACCAGGTCGTAGCGGCTGGTATAGAGCGGTTCACGGTGAATCGGGACCGGATCCGGGAAGTTCCAGGCAACGCAGCGGGCCTTGGCATTCCCGAATGGCGCGCAGCCGTGCTTGATCGCGACGCGAATGATCCCGCCCGAGCGATCGTAGTTCCAGGCCTTGCCGTCGGCGAGTTCCTTCTCTTCATCGGTCAGTTCGTCCCACCACCCGAGTTGCTTGAGCAGGTCCGCGGTAAAGCGCGGGTGCCCGCCCTCGATATCCGATCCGACCGGATACGAACCCTCGGCCAGCAGATCGTCGCCGTCGCGCTCGGTACCGAAGTTCTCGCGGAAATTCAGCCCGCCGTCCGCGACGGGAAGGCTGGTATCGTAGAGGTTCGCGGTACCGGGGTGCTTCATCTCCGGCGTGCCCCAGCAGGGCCACGGCAACCCGTAGAACTCGTTGTGAACCGGGCCACCCTCGGCACGCAGCGTGGTTGTGTTGAAGGTGTGCCAGTTCTGCTGATGCGTCTTCAGGCGTTCCGGGGTCATGCCACTGTAGCCAATGGACCACATGCCGCGGGTGTACTCGCGCACGATGTCCTCGATCAGCGGCTCGTCACCGTTCACCTGGATGTTCTTGGTCAGGTCGTCGGCAAACCCCAGCTTCGTCGCCAGCTTGTACATGATCACGTGGTCGGGACGCGAGTCGAACAGCGGATCAATGACCTTGTCACGCCACTGCACCGAGCGGTTCGAAGCAGTCAGCGAGCCGTATGTCTCGAACTGCGTGGTCGCGGGCAGCAGGTAGGTGTTCTCCTTGCGGTCGTGCATCACTGCGGAGACGGTGGGGAACGGGTCGACGACCACCAGCATGTCCAGCTTCTCGAAGGCCTTCTTCATCTCGGGGCCGCGCACCTGGGAGTTCGGCGCATGTCCCCAGAACACCATCGCACGGAGGTTGTCCGGCTGTACGATCTGGTCGCTGTCCTCGAGCACGCCGTCGATCCAGCGCGACACCGGAATACCGGCCGTGAACATCGGTTTGGTGTCAGGACCACCCCGCTCCGGGTAGGTATCCTGTGCGAAGCGAGCTGCGAGTTCGTCAAAGTCGAGATCCCAGACCGCCGCCCAATGCCGCCAGGCCGCCTCGGACAGGCCGTAGTACCCGGGCAGGTTGTCGGAAAGCACGCCGAAGTCGGTCGCGCCCTGGACGTTGTCGTGGCCACGGAAGATGTTGGTTCCGCCCCCTTCCCTGCCCATGTTGCCCAGCGCCAGCTGAACGATGCTGTACAGGCGTGTGAAGTTGTTGCCGATCGTGTGCTGCGTGCCACCCATGCACCAGACGAAGGTGCCGGGACGGTTCTCCGCCATCAGGCGGGTCGCCTCGTACAAGGTCTCGCGGTCCACACCGGATACCCGCTCGACCTCCTCGGGGGTCCAGCGCGCCATCTCTTCACGGATCTGGTCCATGCCCCACACGCGCTGCTCGATGAACTCCTTGTCTTCCCAGCCGTTTTCGAAGATGTGCCAGAGCATCCCGTACATCACCGCGATATCGGAACCCGGGCGCAGGCGCACGAATTGATCCGCATGGGCTGCGGTACGCGAGAAGCGCGGGTCGATGACCAGCAGCTTCGCGCCGTTCTCCTTCGCGCGCAGCACGAACTGCATCGACACCGGGTGTGCCTCGGCCGGATTGCCGCCGATGATCAGGATCGACTTGCTCTTCAGGATGTCGTTGTAGGAGTTGGTCATCGCGCCGTAGCCCCAGGTATTGGCCACGCCGGCGACTGTCGTCGAATGGCAGATCCGTGCCTGGTGATCGACGTTGTTGCTGCCCCACAGGGCCGCCATCTTGCGAAACAGGTAGGCCTGCTCGTTGTTGAACTTGGCCGAGCCCAGCCACTGCACCGAATCCGGACCGGATTTCTCCCGGATTTCCAGCATCTTGTCGCCGATTTCCTCGATGGCCTGGTCCCAGGAGATCCGCTTCCACTGGCCGTCAACCATCTTCATCGGGTACTTCAGGCGTCGCTCGCCGTGCCCGTGGTCGCGCACCGCCGCACCCTTGGCGCAGTGCCCACCGAGGCAGAACGGATGGTCGAATGCAGGTTCCTGCCCGACCCAGACACCATCCTTGACCTCAGCGTAGATGCCGCAACCGACCGAACAGTGGCCACAGACCGTGCGCCTGGTCTGCACCTCGCCGTTGGCGGATACCGGGCCTTCCGCCTCGGCCTGCCGAACCAGTCCCGGGGTCACCTGGCTTGCCAGAGCCAATCCGCCGGCGGTCAGGCCGGCATTGCGCAGGAATGCCCGGCGGTCCAGTGAAACCCCCTTGCCGTCGGCATTACGGCCCGCCGAAGGTGATTCAGCGGCGGAGACGGGATCGGACTTTTTGATCAGTTTCATGTCTCGTTGCTCCTGACCCCCAAGCGGGGTCTGTGCATTCTTCCTGTTTTGCGATTCGGTCCCGGGCTACTCCGAGGCGGTCCGGTAGTAGTCGCGCACGTGCGCGCTCTCCCGGTACCCCGTGTCCACCGGCTCGGTCACGGTCTCTCCGGCCTCCGGCACCGCCGCCACGATGCCGGGCATTGCGGCCGCTGCCGCGGCGCTGGACCCGGCCAGCCCGGCCGTCTTCAGGAACCGCCGGCGTTCTTCTGAATGCGCCCGAACCGTGCGCTGTTGGGATTTTTCGCTCATGTCATGTGACTCCTTGACTGGATAACACCCTGCCCAAGACATCGCGGCGTCCACTGCGGCCCCGGGGTCCGCCCCCGGTCTGCCCGTTCACCGCTCGTCAAACCTCTGATAATCCTTCTCCAACCGCATGAAGACCGTGCCCAGATGCCCCACGGCCTTGTAGAAACAAGCCGAACTGCAGGTCTCGAGATCCCGAAAGAACGCCGGCATCCAGTTCCCCACGTGCGCACTGAAAAATGCGCGCTGTGCGTCCTCGGAGACCTCGCGGGACGAACCCAGAACAGCCATCGTCTCGCAGAGAAAGGCCGCGTGATCCTCCGGGTCCGGATTGCCCGGTTCCCGCTCCAGGCCGAACCGCGCCAGGTCCTGCCGCAAATCGCTCAGCGGACGCTCCATCAGCGCTCCGGTCTGGTACCAGGACCCGTATGGAACGAGTTCCCCGCGCCCGATTCCGATGAACAGCTTGTGATACTCGTCGTCCACGTCCTGTGCGCGCGCCTGCTGCGCTGCGAGCCTCAGAAGCGACAATGCCACCGCGGCCTCCCCGTCCGGGCTGCTGTCCACTGCCATCTGTGCCAGGTCGTCCAGCTGTGCCTGATTGGCCGGCGCCGCCAGCAGCCTGGCCAGTAACGCGTACATCCCAATCCGGGCCTGATCTTCTTCCGTTAACCATGGGGCCTGCATCGTCTCTCCTGTTGCAGGTTAAGCAAGCAATCAATGGGCCATGCCATCGCGGAAAATACGGACAAAAAGGAAGTAAAAGGCATATTCAGGCCCAGGGGCGTCGAAGCATGCGCAGGTACCGCGACATTGTGTCCGTGCCGACGCGGGGCAGAGTCAAACTGTCCCTCCGCCACTTCCCTGGAACATGTCGATCACACGGCAGTTCTCACACATCATCAGGCGCCTCCTCGACGGCTCGTCCTGAAACATCGGATGCTTTTCCAGCCGTTGGAGGATCTGCTCGATCATTCGGTGGGTGGCGAAGGGCTTGCCGCAGCTGACACATTCGAAGGGGGCCTCTTCATGCAGCACCCGAGGCTCTGAGCGTTGCCGGGCATCGGTGAGCAGCCGTGGCCCAAGCGAGATCGCGTGTTCCGGACAGGAGATCTCGCAGATACCGCACTGCACGCAATTCCCCTCGGTGAACTCAAGGCGTGGTGTATCGCCAGGCGCGGAAAGCGCCTGGGCAGGACAGACGGCGGCGCAGGCCATGCAGAGCGTGCAGGCCTTCGGGTCGACATGGATCTCGCCGAAGGGCGCACCCGCCTGCAACGCGATCTCGGACTGCGGCGAAGGCGCCTCCGCGTTCAGGTGATCCAGTGCGGCGAACAGTGTCAGGCGCTTGCGGTCGGAGGCGGCCACCTGTTCCGGGTGGATGGCCGGCATTGGATCGGTGCTCGACACCGCGCCGCTTCCACCCTGAATCAAGCGCAGGGCCTGCCGGGGGAAACCCAGCGCGTGCAGGATGACCCCCGCGTGGCCCAGCTGCTCCTGCAGGTTCCGGCGCACCTTTGCGGGCAACGCCGGCGTATCGAGCAGCAGCATCTCGCGCGCGCCCGCGACCAACCCGGCCAGCAGCACGTCAAGGCCCACGCTGCCGAGTTCCTCCACCTCCACTGCGAGAACCTGGCCGGGCAACGGCTCCATCCGTTGCAGTATCTCGGCCCCGGCCTCGTCGTCGTAGAACAGCACGACGGGGTCTTCCCCGCCGTGTTCACGGTAGTGCCGCATCAGGGTCTGCAGGCGCTGGATCAGATCTGCAGGACGCGGGTACGCGTAGGTGATCGCGCCGGTCGGACAGACGGTGGCGCAGATGCCACCTCCCTGGCACAGTTCGGGCTGAACCTCGATCGTCTCCCCGAGGGACCGGATCGCAATGGCCGGACAGGCGTCGATGCAGCGGGTGCAGCCCCGTATGCCACTGCGAGCGTGGGCGCAGATGCCGGGATCGTACCGGAAGAATTTCGGCTTCTCGAATTCGCCCCTCAGGTCACCCAGCGCCTCGAGCGCGCGGTCCAGCGCCTCCCGATCGCCGAACGGCGGAGCGAAGTAACCGACCGGCGGCCACTCCGCCGTGATCAGGGGTGCGAGTCCCAGATCCAGCACCAGATCGAACGCATTCCACGCGCTGTTGAGCAGCGTGGCGACGTTCGCGGTCTTGCCCCCAACCTGCAGGGTGACCATGAACGACCCGAGGTGCCCTTCGACCAGGGGTTCGCGGCCCTGCGAATAAAGGACGGGGATCCCGTCCGCCTCCGTCGATTCGCCGTTGGCCGTCAGCAGTACCGCGGGCGTCAGGTCTTCGCGGAGCTTCCGCGCGGCGTCGAGCGCCGATTCCTCGTCGATGCCGATGATCAGGACCCGACCTTCAGAGTGATAACTCACCCTCGAGGTCGGCTCCATACCCATGTCCCGGACGGCCGCGAGGGCCTCGGCACGGGCGTTGGCGTTGTGTTCCTGCGGCGTGTTCATCGGCAGTCGTTCCTGTGGGTTGATCGTGTCGTGAGCCGCTCCGGCGAGTGCGGCAGCCGGGCGCCACCGGGCCTCACGGTGAAGGCGTCCATTACGCAGCGGTACCGCCGTCCCCGGGTGGCGGCCGGGTCCGGGTGCCGTCATCCTCGTCCGGCGCGGCCGGCGGATCCGGATCTGCGGCCGCAACGTCGTCGGCAGCCGGGGCATCGGGCGGCACAGGCGCCGCGGCAGACTCCGGTGCGCCGGCAACCTGCGCGGCGCGCTCCGCGGCGTCTTCCGCCTCCCGTTCCGCCTTGCGTCGTGCCTCGACCTCGGTCTGGTGACGCATGTCGCAGGTGACGATGTCGCCGAGCGGCTGGAAATTCAGATAGTCGTCCTGGAAATCGTCGAGACAGGTCTCGACGTTGAACTTGGGCTGCCGGAACAATTGGCGCAGCGCCTTTTGCCGCAGCTCCGCGCTCACGCCGCGGGAAAGAAACGGGCTGTAGTCCGAATCCTGATCGAGGGATTCGAGCGTCGGCATGTCGGTGTCGGTGATTTCGGGTTCGGCAGGCGCAGGCGGGTCCCCGGAGCCGGCCGGCTCCGGCACTCCTGAGGCTGTCGCCACGGGAGGCTGGCCGGCATCCGTCGGCGCAGCCTCGGAATCTTCCGTCGCGCCACCGCGGCGCACTTCGGCCTTGCGCCTGACCCAGCGGCGCAGGAAGCCGTCGTCGCCCGGGTTTCTGCTGCCGGACCCGCTCATGTCGGCCACGGTGTTCCTTCCTGTAAGCGGTTCATTGACAGGTACCGTCACCGCCCGGGCAATCCCTCTTGCGCTTGATCCGGCGTTCCGGGGCATAATTTTCGAGCAGGTACTGCTCCACCCAGGCGTAGAGCACCGGGGGAATCGCCGCGTTGTAGACGACCTCCCCGCCAAACTCGTAGGCATTCGCCTCGTCGTAGCTCAACGACACCAGAAACGGCTCCGGGCGACCCTGCTGATCCGTATGCGTCACCACGAAGATCTTCGGTTCCCGGGCCAGGAGGTTGTGGTAGTAGCTCTCCAGTTCGTCGCGGTACAGCCGCACCTCGAAGCCTGACCACAGGTACTGTTCGCCCTGGTCTCCTTCCCGGATGACGCGGCCGCCCGCGTCGGACTCGCCCGCCCCCTGGTCCAGGGTCACGCCGGTGAGGTGCCAGCTCTCGCGGATCCACCGGGCATCCGGCCGCTCCCTTCTTTCCATCACGACACTGACCCGGAAGCTCCTTGGCAGATCACTTTCGTTGCCCCCTGCGACGATTGGGTCGGGTTTGGTCTGATTCATGGACGCCTCGACTCGTACTTGCTCGTATACGCTGTGACGCCCATTCC
>PWRV01000294.1 GCA_003563455.1 Thioalkalivibrio sp. | reverse complement strand
CTGCTGATCGCGGTCGCGGTGTTTGCGGTGGTCAGCGCGGTGGCCTACGGGGGACTGCAGGCGGTGCTGAACACGGACAGCCAGACACGGCTGCGGGGCGGGATTCTCGCAGACCTGCAGGTGACGCTGGCGGTGCTGGAGCGCGACCTGCGGCAGGTCGCGCCGGTGGAGCGGCGCGACCGCTTTGGCGACCGTCAGCCCGCGCTGCGCTACAGCCCGCTGGCCACCGAGCCGGAACTGGAACTCGTGCGTGCCGGCAGCGGCGGCATCGACCGGCTGCGCCGTGTCGGCTGGCGGGTCACCGAGGAGGGACTGGAACGCCGCCTGTGGGAGGTGGTGGACGCCGGCGACGAGCGCGAACCGATCGCACGGGTGTTTCTCGCCAGCCGGGAGACGGCCGACGGGCGCGATCCCGTGCAGATGGAGCTGCGCTTCCTGGTGCCCGGTCCGCGCGGCGGAGAGGTGCTCGAAAGCTGGCCGCCGCTGCGCCCCACCGACCCGCCGCGCGATCTGCCGGCGCTGGTGGAGATCATCCTCGAGGTGCCGGGCCTTGGCCGCGTCGAGCGCCACCTGGCGCTGCCGGGGGGTGCATGAAGCGTCGCCAGCGCGGGGTCGCGCTGATTACCGCCCTGCTGGTGGTCGCGCTTGCGGTGACTGCGGCGATCGCGATGAGTGTGCGCGACCACACCCAGATCCAGCGCACGACGCTGGTCTTCGAACAGGACCTCGCCCGCAGCATCCTGCTTGGCGCCGAGGTGATGGCCCTGCGCCTTCTGGAGCAGTGGCCCAACCTGAACGAACTCCCCTGGGACGACTGCGTGTCGCCGCCAGTACCGCTGGTAATCGACGGGATCGACCTGATCGCCCGGCTGGAGAACCTGCACTGCCGCTTCAACCTGAACAGCCTCGGGCGGACCGAGGATCCGCCGGTCGCGGCCTTCGCGGATCTGGTCGCGCGAGCGGGGACCGACGCGGGCATCGCCGGCTGGCAGGGCGAACAGCTGGCGGCGGCGATCCGCGACTGGATGGACCCCGAGACCGACGATCCCGTCTACCAGCTGCGCTCACCGCCGGAGCGCAGCGGCAATCGGCCCTTCCTGCTCGCCTCGGAGGCCAACCGCGTCGAGGGCATGACCCCGGAAATCTGGGAGGCCATCGCGCCGTACGTGACCGCGCGGCCGGGAACGGATAACCTGATCGACGAGGAGCGTGCACCCGACGTGGTGCGCGATGCGGTGGCAGTCCAGACACAGGAGGAGCCGGGGGACCTGCGTTACTTCCGGCTGTCACTGGTCGCGCGGCTGCCGCAGCGCGACTTCTTCCACTGTGCTGTGCTGGACGCGCCGAACGGCCGCACGGTGGTGCGCGAATTCACGGCCTGCGAGAACCAGACCCGGTGACCCAATCCCTGACCCATCCCTGCTGCCAGCCGGCGTCCGCGCCGCGGGCCCGGCTCCGTTCGGAGAACCGGGCATGAACTGGTTCGTGCTCGCGCTGCCAGAGCCGGATGCCGCTGCCCCGGAAGGGCCGGTGGACTGGGCGCGGATCGGTGCCGCCGGCGTGCTGCAACGCGGCTCGGCACCGCTGGACATGCTCCCGGAGGGCATCCAGCGCGGCGACCGGGTGCTGGCGCTGGTCCCCGGCGAGCGGGTGGTACTGCACCACGTGAGCATTCCGGCGCGCTCGCGCTCGGCGCAGCTGCAGGCGCTGCCCTTTGCGCTGGAAGACCGCATCAGCGAGGACCTCGACGCGATGCACATCGTTCCGGGGCCGCGGCTTGCGGATGGCCCGCTGCTCGCGGCGGTGGTCGCGCGCCGGGACATGGATACCTGGCTCGGGTGGCTGGAGCAGGCCGGGATACAGGCAAGCCAGATGCTCCCGGACACGGCGCTGCTGCCGCAGGCCCCGCCCGGGCGCCTGCAGCTTTACTGGGCCGGCGATCGCTGTCTGGTTTCGGTGCCCGAGGGGCCGCCACTGGCGCTTTCTCAGGAGGTTCTCCCGTGGTGGCTGCACCAGTGGGATGCGCAGCAGGAACAGCAGATCGAAGTCGAGTGGCACGGCCCGCCCGAGCTCAGCACGCCCGACTTCGGCGAGGATGCGCCGGTGCGGGCCCCGGCCTGGGACGGCGATCTCCTGAGCCTGATCGCGCCTGCGATCCGCCGCCGGCCTGCACTGAACCTCCTCAGCGGTCCCTATGCGCCAGCGGGCAGCGGCATGGCCTGGAAGCCCTGGCGCGTGCCGGCGGCGATCGCCGCGGCGCTGGTGCTCCTCTGGGGTGGCGCACTGTGGATCGAGATCCGGGAGCTGGAGCGTGAGGCACGGCAGGTCGAACTCGCGATCAGCGACCTCTTCGAGTCCACACTCCCGGAGACACGCATGGTCGATCCCGTCGGACAGTTCCGGCAGATGCTGGAAACCGGGACGGACGCGGCGGCCACCGGCGCCGGGCCGGTTGCGGCCCGGCTGGGACAGGTCGCGCCGGTCCTCGCCGGAGAGTCGGTCGAGCTGCGTCAGTTGCGCGCGGACGCGGCCCGGCTGGAACTCGAGCTCGACCTGGAAAGCATCGCCCGGCTCGACGCGCTGCGCGGGCGCATGCGCGCGGACACCGGCGCGGCGGTGCGCATCCTCTCCGCGGAGTCGGACGAGGACGGCGTGCGGGCACGGCTGCAGATCGCCGAGGATGCATCGTGAGGGCCTGGTGGGAGGGGCTTGCCGTCCGGGAGCGACGGATCGTCGCGGCCGCCGGCGTCGTGCTGCTGCTCGCCGTTGCGTTCCTGTTCGTGGTCGAGCCGGCGCTGGAACGCCGGGCAGAGCTGCGCGGCCAGCTGCAGCAACTGGTGAACGAACACGCCTGGATGGAGGCGCAGGCCCCGGCGGTCCGCGCGCGCGCCGCGGCTCCCGGCGCCGCCGCGGCGGCCCGGCCGGGCACCTCGGCGCTCGGGGTCGTGGATGTGTCCGCCCGCGCCGCCGGACTGGGTTCGGCGCTGCGGCGGGTCCGCCCGCTGGAAACCGGCGTTGAGGCCGAGCTCGAGGGCGCGGTTTACACCTCCTTGCTGCGCTGGCTCGGCGTGCTGGAAAGCCGCCACGGCCTGCAGGTGATGAGCCTCAGCATCGACCGCGGACCCGAACCCGGCCGGGTCAACGCCCAGGTGCGCATCGAGCCGGCCAACCGGCGTTCATGACACGGCAGCGCACGAAACGTGTCGCGGGGGGGCTCGTGCTCCTGCTTGCGGTTTACCTGGCGACGCTGCTCTATCTGTTCCCCGCCGACGTCGCGTGGCGCATCGCCGAGGCGCGCCTGGACCTGCCGGTGGCGGTCTCGACCGGCGCGGTCACCGGGCGGCTCTGGAACGGCCGGGCCGACGCCGTCCGCGTAGACCGCCATCAGCTTGGAACCGTCACCTGGCGTGTGCAGCCTGCTGCCCTGCTGCGCGGCCGCGTGGGTATCACGCTCGGCTGGCGGCTGGCCGACGATCGCGTCGATGCCCGCGTGCGGGTGGGCCGGCGCAGCGCGGAGGCCGTCGATGTCCGCGGCGGGGTGAGTGCGGGCCGGATCCAGGAGTGGTTCGATCTTCCACTGTTGCTGGAAGGCCGGTTCACGCTCGACCTGCGGCGGCTCAAGTGGACGGACGCGGCGGGCTTCGAGGAGGCCGCAGGCGCCGTGCTCTGGGCCGACGCCGCTGGCGGACTCCCGCGCCCGATCGCGCTGGGCGACTATGCCGCGGAGCTCGACGCCGCCGAAGGGGCGCTCGAGGCGCGCATCGAATCCGGCCCCGACTCGCCGCTCGAGGTCGGCGGCAGCGCCGCATGGCACCCGTCGGGCGAATACCGCGTGGACCTCGACCTTCGCCCCACGGCGGATGCCCACCGGAACCTGGTGGCCACCCTGGACACCATCGCCCAGCGTCAGGCCGATGGCCACTATCGGCTGCGGTTGACCGGGCGGTAATGGGTCAGCGACCGCTGAATGCGCCCCCGATCCGGGTTATGATGCGATGTCTCGAATCTGGCTGGAATTACTGCATGTTCCCGATCCTTGGCCGCCTGCTGCTCCTCGCCCCTGTGCTGTGGCTGGGCGGCTGTGCGACGGTGCCCGGTGAGCGCCCGTCGATGCCGCAGGACGCGCTGACGCAGGCCCTTCAGGATGGCGACTGTCGGGCTGCGTTCCAGCGGATGGACAGCGGCGCCGGGACGCCGGCGGACCGCCGGCTTCGCGTCAGCCAGATCTGCATCCAGACCGGCGATTTCCCGCGCGCCCGCAAGGCGGCGGCGGACTTCCTCGACGACCAGCCGCGGCACCCGGATGCGGACTACGCGGCCTACCTGCACGCGCTGGCCGGTTTCGGGGAATGGTCGCGGGCCACGCGGGTCGAACCGGATGTGCGTATCCGCGAAGGACGCGCAGTGGCCCGGGAGATCGCGAACTATCTGCGCGATCGGCCACTCTCAGAGTACGCCGATGATCTGGCGCCGCGCATGGTGCGCCTGCGCGAAGGCATTGCGATGGCCGAACTCGCGCTCGCCGACCAGGCCCGGCAGCGGGGCGATCGCAGCCAGGCGCGGGCGCGTGCCGATTACGTGCTGCAATACTACCCGCGCACCCAGGCCGCGGCCGACGCGGCGCGCATGATGATGGAATTAAGGGAGCCGTGACGGCCCGGCCCCCCACCCGGAGTAATTGATGTCTGACGAACCAAGCGGCCACGAAGAGAATGCCCAGGGGCTGAAGTTCACCGAGCGACTCGCCTGGGTCGGGTTCATGCTGTTCTTCGTGATCGTGCTGGCGATCTACGTCGCGCGCGGGATCGGGCTGGAACAGGACCTGACCGAGGCCAACCGGGAGTTGCTGGAGACGCAGATGCGCCTGGCCGAATACACCCGGCACGAAGTGCCGCGCCCGGCCGACGTTGGCCTGACCAACGCCCAGATCCTGGCCATGCAGCGGCGCGGCATGGCCCGCCCCGAGATGCAACTGCGCCGCAACCTCGCGGAGCAGCCGGAGCTGATCCCCCACGAGCCGGTGCTCGGCGGCAGCATGTACTTCGTGCCCGAGGGCATCCACGTGCTGAACGACCGCTGGGTCCTCGCCACCTTCGAGGACGGCCACATCCGCGGGCAAATGCTCCTGGAGTACGACGTGGCCCACGGCAACGTCACCTGGCAGGTGATCGAGTCGTACCTGGAATAAGCCGGGAGCGCGGGAACTCGCTCCCGCATGGCCCACTACCCTTGCCGCCTGCCCCGACGGCGGCGAATCCTCAACCGGGAGATGCATCCTCGCGGGCCAGCGCCTCGCGCGCCTCGGCAACCCGCAGGAGCACCTGCGCGGGGGCGGTGCCACCGGGCAGGTCACGGGCAGCGGCCGAACCCGCGGGCGTCAGCAGGTCATAGACGTCTTCGCCGATGCGCGCGTCGAAGCCCTGCAGGTCGGCAAGCGGAAGTTCGGCGAGATCGCAGCCGCGTTCCGCGGCCAGACGCACCGCGCGGCCGACCACCTCGTGCGCGTCGCGAAACGGCAGTCCCCTTCCCACGAGATAATCCGCGAGGTCTGTTGCGGTCGAAAATCCTTTTCGCGTTGATGCCAGCATGTTCACGGCGTTTGTGCGCAGGTTCGGGACCATGTCGGCGAAGGCGCGCAGGCTGCCGGCAAGGGTGTCGACGGTGTCGAACAACGGCTCCTTGTCTTCCTGATTATCCTTGTTGTAGGCGAGCGGCTGACCCTTCATCAGGGTGAGCAGCGATACCAGGTGCCCGTACACGCGGCCGGTCTTGCCGCGCACCAGCTCGGGAACGTCCGGGTTCTTCTTCTGCGGCATGATCGAGGAACCGGTGCAATAGCGGTCCGGCAGGTCGATGAACGCGAACTGGGCGCTGGTCCAGAGGATCAGCTCCTCCGCCTGTCGCGACAGGTGCATCATCACCAGCGCCGCGCAGGCCGTGAATTCGATCGCGAAGTCGCGGTCGCTGACCGCATCGAGCGAGTTGCGGCAGATCCCGTCGAAGCCGAGCAGGCGCGCGGTCAGATCCCGGTCCAGCGGATAGGAAGTACCCGCCAGCGCCGCCGCGCCCAGGGGCAGCCGGTTCACCCGGCGCCGGCAGTCGGCCAGCCTTTCGGCATCGCGATCCAGCATCTCGTACCACGCGAGCATGTGATGTCCGAAGGTGACCGGCTGCGCCGTCTGCAAATGGGTGAAGCCGGGCATCACCGTCGCGTGCTCGCGTTCGGCGAGGTCCAGCAGGCCGTGCTGGTAGTGACGGATCTGCGCGATCAGACCGTCGATGGCATCACGCAGCCACAGACGGATGTCGGTTGCGACCTGATCGTTGCGCGAGCGTCCGGTGTGGAGCTTCTTCCCGGTCTCGCCGATCTTCCCGATCAGGCGGGCCTCGATGTTCATGTGCACGTCCTCGCGCGCGACGCTCCACTCGAAGCCCCCGGCCTCGATCTCGGCGCGGATTTCCTGGAGGCCCACGGTGATCGCGTCCGCTTCGGCATGCGTCAGCACGCCGACCTCGGCGAGCATCGTCGCGTGCGCGATCGAGCCGGCGATGTCCTGCGCGTACAGCCGGCAGTCGAATCCCACCGACGCGGTGAATTCCTCGACGAAGGCGTCGGTGGCCTCGCTGAAGCGACCGCCCCAGAGCTTGGCGGCGGGGTTGGCGTCGGAGGGAACGGCTGGGTCCTGCGGCATTGCGGGCTCCGGGGCTGGAACGCGGGGACGGGGGACGAGTCGGGGCACGATCATTATGGGGGACGGGGACAGATTTATAAATCTG
>PWRV01000211.1 GCA_003563455.1 Thioalkalivibrio sp. | reverse complement strand
CTTCGCCGGCCGCGATGTCCGCCGCCATTTCGGTGAAGAGTTCGCGCACCCGGCGACGGTCCAGCCTCTGGTCCTGGCGCGGACCGAACACCGCCGGGAAGTGCTCCGGCTGCAGGCGTCCCAGCATCACGTTGCAGTCGGTGACGGTGAGCGGCCCTCCGCGCCGGTAGCTCGCGGGCCCGGGGTCGGCGCCGGCCGATTCCGGCCCCACCCGCAGCCGCTGGCCGTCGAAACGGCAGATCGATCCGCCGCCGGCGGCGACCGTGTGGATGTCGAGCATCGGTGCGCGCAGACGGACTCCCGCCACCTGCGTCTCGTAGACCCGTTCGAGCTCGCCACCGTAGTGGGCCACGTCGGTCGACGTGCCGCCCATGTCGAAGGTGATGATGCGCCCGAAACCCGCCTGCCGCCCGACCTCCGTCGCGCCGACGATCCCGCCGGCGGGCCCGGACAGGATCGCGTCCCGGCCCTGGAAGAGCGCCGCGTCGGTGAGGCCGCCGCTGGACTGCATGAACTGCAGACGAACGCCACCGAGTGCGTCGGAGACGCGGTCCACGTAGCGGCGCAGGATCGGCGACAGGTAGGCGTCGACGGCCGTGGTGTCGCCACGCCCCACAAGCTTGATCAGGGGGCTGGTCTCGTGGCTGGTCGAGACCTGCGCGAAACCGGCCTCGCGCGCGAGTCGCGCGACCGCCTGCTCGTGCGCCGGATAGCGGTAGCCGTGCATGCAGACGATCGCGACCGCGCGGAGGCCGTCGGCAAACGCCCGCTCGAGCCGCGGCCGCAGGGCCTCCAGATCGGGCGGCACCAGCACCGTGCCATCCGCGGCCACCCGCTCGTCGACCTCCTCGACCCGCGAATACAACTGCTCCGGCAGCACGATCTGCCGGGCGAAGATTTCCGGTCGCGCCTGGTAGCCGATGCGCAACGCGTCGCCGAAGCCCCGGGTGATCACCAGCACGGTCGGCTCGCCCTTGCGCTCCAGCAGCGCGTTGGTCGCGACCGTGGTGCCCATCTTCACCACCTCGATCGCCTCCGACGGCACGGGCTGCTCGGCGGCGAGCCCGAGCACCTCCCGGATGCCCTGCACCGCCGCGTCGTCGTAGACCCCGGGGTTCTCGGAGAGCAGCTTGCGCGCGACCAGCCGCCCGTCCGGCGCCCGCGCCACCACGTCGGTGAACGTGCCGCCGCGATCGATCCAGAACTGCCAGCGGGGCATCGTCATGCCTTTATCAGCCAGACGGCGGGGCAACGGCAGGCCTGGGACTGCCGGGGCGGGTTGGAGCAGGGGCCCGCCATGTCGATGCCGTCAGCGCTCGAGTGCGTCCAGGCGCTGGCGGCGCTCTTCGGCCGAGTCGTGCATGAACTGCTGCATGTCCCGCTCGAAGGCGGGCAGGTCCTGAGGGTGCTGCGGCACGCGCGGCGCCTGCTACGCCGCCTCGCCTTCCGGCGGTTCGATCGACCGTTCGGGAAGTCCGCCCAGCTGCTGGTACACGAGCAGGCCCACGATCAGCAGGGCGAGCAGCAACAGGATCATGCGCATGGAGCACCGGGGCCTGACGGCAAGCGCGTCCCGTCGATGCCGCTGTCCCGCCGCGCCGTGCCCGCCGCAAAGGCCGGCGCGCAGCGGTCGGGAACCGGGCCGCCATGCAATGATCGGCCCGGCACTACTCGCCCCGGCGGTGTTCGTCGCGTTCGTGGGCCTCCTGCGCCTCGACGCTGAGGGTCGCGATCGGGCGTGCCTCCAGGCGCGCGATCCCGATCGGTTCGCCGGTCTCCTCGCAATAGCCGTATTCGCCGCGATCAATCCGGCGCAGCGCGGCATCGATCTTGCCGATCAGCTTCCGGTAGCGGTCCCTGGTGCGCAGTTCGAGCGTCGCCTCCGACTCGTGCGACGCGCGGTCGTTCGGATCAGGCTCCTGCCAGTTCTCGGTGCGCAGGTGCTCGAGCGTCTCCTCCGACTCCTCGATGAGTTCTTCCCGCCACGCCTCCAGCTTGCGCCGGAAATATTCGAGCTGCTGCGGGTTCATGTAGGGCTCATCCGCCGAGGGACGGTAATCCTGTGATGCCTGTTGCATGCCTCCACCCTTTACTCTCGACCCGCCCCGATCAGATCGACGGCGCGGGAAACGGAAGTCTTTTTCCTGCAATTCGACCAGTATAGTCCAAGGCGTTACCGTAAGGTGCGCGCCGGCTGGCGCGCATTCCGACAATTCGGCAGGAGGACAGTCAGGTGACGACGGAGCAGGACAGTTTCACGGTCGTCCAGGTCAGCGACCCGCATCTGGGCCGGCAACCGGGCCCGATCCGTGACGGCTACCCGGACAGTGACGCGCAGCTCGCCACGGTGGTCGATGACATCGTCCGGCATCCGCACGGGGCCGATCTTTTCCTCGTCACCGGAGATCTCGCGGAGGATCCCGAACCGCCGGTCTACCAGCGCCTGACCGACCATCTCGCGCGCCTGCCGGCGCCCATTGTCGCGCTGGCGGGCAACCACGACGACCGCGGACTCGCGCGCGACACCTTCGTCAGCGCCGGGCACGGCTTCGAGGGCGAGCGGGTGCTCGGCGACTGGCTGGTGGTCGGGCTGGACTCCTGCTGGCCGGGACACACGGCCGGCTGGGTACGGCCGGCCGAGCTCGAGCGCCTGACGGACAGCATCGAACGCCACCCGGGGCACTGGGTGCTGGTCGCGGTGCACCACCCGCCGGCGACGGTCGGCAGCCGCTGGCTGGACCGGCTGGCGCTGACGAACGGAGATGAGTTGCTCACGGCACTTGCCCGCCAACCGCGGGTGCGTACCTGCGTCTTCGGCCACATTCACCAGGGCTACGACGCGATGCACGGATCGGTTCGGCTCCTGGGCTGCCCCTCGACACTGGTGCAGTTCCTGCCGGAGGCCGAGGACTTCGCGCTGGAGCCGGTGGAATCGGGCTACCGTGTGCTGCATCTGCATCGCGACGGCCGCGTCGAGACCGAACTCCGGCGCGTCCCCGGGACCCGGCCGGCCGGGTTGCCGGCATGAGCCACGCCGCGACGGCAACGGTGGCCGACCCGCGGCGCACGGCTCTTGACCGCTGGCTGCAGGACATCGACCCCGGATTCGGTCCAGCCGCCCCGCTGGGCAGCGACGCCAGCTTCCGGCGCTATTTCCGCAGCGTCCGCGACGCCACCAGTCATGTGGTGATGGATGCGCCACCGCAGCACGAGGACGTCGGACCGTTTCTGCGGGTCGCAGCCATCCTGCGCAGCCTCGGCCTGCGCGCGCCGGCGGTTCTGGCCGCGGATCGGGCGCAGGGATTCGTGCTGCTGGAGGACCTCGGTGACCGCACCTTCACCCGCGCGCTGGCACAGGGTGTGCCGGAGGCCGAGCTCTACCGGATCGCGGCCGAAACCCTGCGCCGGCTGCAGGCACGCTGGGCCGAATGCCGGGACGCGATCGGCCCCGAGGCGGAGCGGCTTCCGGTTTACGATCCTGCCCGGCTGCTGGACGAGGCCCGCCTGCTGGTCGACTGGTACTGGCCGGAGGTGCACGGCACCCCCGTCCCGGACCCGGTCCGCGAGGACTTCGAGCAGGCCTGGCGGCAGGTACTCGACCGTTTGCCGGAACTGCCGTCGACCCTGGTGCTGCGAGACTTCCACGTCGACAACCTGATGCTGCTTCCGGATACCGGCGACGGCCCCGACTGCGGCCTGCTGGACTTTCAGGACGCAGTGGTCGGCAGCCCCGCCTATGACCTGGTGTCGTTGCTGGAGGACGCACGCCGGGACGTGTCCCCGGCTGTCGCGCAGTCGATCCTCGAAGACGCGCTCGCGGCAGGTCCGTGGTCCGCGGGTCCGTTTCTGCACCACTACCGCGTGCTGGGGGTCCAGCGGACGGTCAAGATCATCGGCATCTTCACCCGTCTCGCACGCCGCGACCTGAAGCCCGGTTACCAGATCCACCAGCCAAGGCTCTGGCGCCTGCTGCAGCACGGACTGCAAACGACCGAACTCGAACCGGTGGCCGGCTGGTTTCAGCGGCACTTCCGGGCGGACGGACGGCCTTGCGCGCGATGATCCTCGCGGCCGGGCGCGGCGAACGGATGCGCCCGCTGACCGACCGGACCCCGAAGCCCCTGCTGACAGTCGGCGGCATTCCGCTGATCGAGCACACCATCGGCCGCCTGCGCTCTGCCGGCTACCGCGAGCTCGTGGTCAACATCGCCCACCTCGGCGACCAGATCGAGGAACGCCTCGGCACCGGCGAACAGCTCGGGGTGGTCATCCGCTACTCCCGGGAACCGCCCGGCGCCCTGGAGACCGCCGGCGGCATCCGCGAGGCCCTGCCGTGGCTGGGATCGACGCCATTTCTGGTAATCAACGGCGACGTCTGGTGCGACCACTCGCTGCGACCGCCGGTCCTGGACTCGGCCGCGATGGCCCATCTGGTTCTGGTCGCCAACCCGGCATATCACCCGGGCGGCGACTTCACGCTGGAGACGGGGCGCGTCGGTCTATCCGAAGCCCCCCGTTACACCTTCTCGGGCATCGGCTGGTACCGGCCCGAACTCTTCGCGGGTCTGGCGCGCGGACGCCAGCCGCTCGCACCGGTGCTGCGCGCGGCGATCGCCGACGGCCAGGTAACGGGCGAACTGCACGCACGAACCTGGATCGACATCGGGACCCCGGACCGCCTGCTTGAGCTGGATCGGCAGTACCGAAAAAAAAACCCGGACGTGCCGGGTTAAACGCTCAGCAGAGCACCCTCAATCGAGGGTTGGGGGAGAAAACCTCACAGGCGTATGTACGTCCAGCCCTCCGCCTGGCGTCGCGCGGCCTCACGCACACCGGACTCGACCTCCTCTACCCAGGGCAGGAACTCGATCAGGCTGTCCTCTTCGCGCTCGTGGCGGGCACGGGACTGACCGCAGGCGGTGACGCGCAGGTGCGGGTAGGTGTGCACGAGATCGCGGATGCGGTTCGGAAACGGTGCAAGATCGGCCCGCACCAGGTCGAGCGCCGTACCGTGCACGACCAGTTGAACCTCGATGTCCTGTCCATACAGCCAGGCGGTCTCGAGCATGTGTTCGATATCGTCGAACAGCGCCTCGGCCTCCCGCACACCGGTGTCGGTCACGTGGAAGAGGACCTGACGGGCCTCCGCCCTTGCCGGCGCAAGCACCTCGCTCACCGTGGTGACCGGGTCGACGTTTCCGGCCAGTGGAGCGGGCCCGTGCGTCCCTTCGCGGGTGAATTCGACCACGGCGACCAGCACCAGCGCCAGCGCGCCGACCCCTGCCGCAACCGCGGGCACCCAACCGCGCGGAGACCCCGCCTGACGCGCATGCCGCGCAGCGGCCTCGGGCAGCGTATCCGGCCGATAGGCCATGTTCACGAGTTCCTTCAATTGGTACAAGTCGCAGACATCCCGGCTCAGGCTCTCGTTTGCCGAGATCGACTTCAACGCCGACAGGCGGTCCTCCGGCGAGAACTCCCCGTCGACAAAGGCATTGAGGATTTCCTCGGAGGGCCGGCCTTCACTCATTGCGACTTCTGACCAGCTTCAGGGTGGGCGACTCGGGAGCCGCCTGTTCCAGCAGCAGCTTCCGCAGCTGCGCGCGCGCCCGGCTCAGCCGGCTCATCACCGTGCCGATCGGCACGTCGAGGACCTCGGAAACCTCCGCGTAGGCAAAACCCTCCAGATCGACCAGCGCAACCACCTGGCGGTGATCGTCGCTCAGCTGCGCCATCGCGCGGCGGACATCCTGAACCACGCGGGTGCGCTCCGTCTGGGTCTCGGGACAATCGCCGCAGGGCAGTTCCATTTCGTCCACGTCGACCGTGTCCTTCTGCCTGCGTCCCCAGTCCCGGTAGCAATTGGTCATGATGCGGAAGACCCAGGCCCTGAGTGCAGCCTCGTCCTGCAGGGTCTTCAGGCGCGTCAGGGCCTTCATCATCGCCTCCTGGACCAGGTCGTCGGCCAGTGCGGCGTCATGACACCAGGCATAGGCGGTCCTGTAGAGCTGGGGCCGCATCTCACACACTTGCTGTCGCAAACGCCGCTGTGCCAGCCACGTTGCCATCCGTCTCTCCTCGCCCGACCGTCGTCACGATCTTGCTTGTTGTTGTGCGGTGTAAGACGCTAGTCATATAGACACTATTCCCGGAAATTGCCGGAGCACCGGCAGGAAGACCATGGCCTTCGATCCCGAACAACTCGAGAATTCCTTCGCCTTCGACCCGGATGCCATCGTGGAACTCCGGGCCACGTGGTCCGAACTGATCGTGGCGGTCGTCTGGGACGACCTGAAGAGCAGTTCGATCGGCGCCCTGCCACGGCTGCGCAAACGGGTACTGGAGGTCGGCGAAAACCTCCGGTCGGTGCTGTCGGACCGGCGCTGGATCCCCCACGAGCGCGAGCGGGTGAAGGGTGCGATGGCGGCCAGCCTGAACCTGCGCGACAGCCTCCAGCAGGCCGATCGGGCAGCAAAGCTCGTCTCGGGCGGAGAGGACCTGAAGGCCTTCGAGGAACGATACCTGTCGTTCCGGAAGAGCCTGCTGGTCCTGATCGAGACGCACGAGCAGCGCTGGGGCGACCTGCTGGAGAGTCTCTACGCCGAGGACGGGGACCCGGACGAGGACCCCGAAGAACGGCCCGGATGAGGGCACCGCGACGGCCGGAGAGGACCTTCACGCTAACTCTCATGGCCCTCTGCGCCACCCGGGACCATGAAAGCTCCCTCCCCCGCTTGCGGGGGAGGGTTGGGGTGGGGGCTCAGCGCCGGGCCCGGCCCTCACCCTCGGCCCTCACCCCCG
>PWRV01000014.1 GCA_003563455.1 Thioalkalivibrio sp. | reverse complement strand
GCGCCCGAGGACTTCGCCAGCTTGCGGCCGTTATCCGCAATCACCACCGGGTGGTGCAGGTAGCGGGGTTCCGGATGCCCGAATGCCCGGTACAGCTGCAGCTGGCGCGGCACCGAGCCCAGCAGGTCGATGCCGCGGACCACGTCGGTGACCCCGAGCGCGATGTCGTCGACGACCGTCGCGAGCTGGTAGGCGAACACGCCGTCGGCCCGGCGGACCACGAAGTCGCCGCCGAGCCGGTGCAAGTCGAAGCCAAGCGGACCCAGGCTCCGGTCCGTGATCGTCCAGTGACGCTGCTCGGCGTGCAGGCGAACCGAGCGTCCGCGCCGGCCGGGCGGCAGGCCCTTGCGGCAGGTGCCCGGGTAGATCGGTCCCTCGAGGCCGACGAGGCCGCCGGCGGCCACCTCCTGCCGGGAGCAGGCGCAGGCGAAGGCCCGGCCGTCTGCCTCCAGTCGCGCCAGGGCGTCCCGGTAGGCGGGTTCACGCTGGCTCTGAAACACCACGGGGCCGTCCCAGCCGAGGCCGCAGGCGTCCAGCGTGCGCAGGATCTCGTCCGCGGCGCCCGGCACGGAACGTGGCCGGTCGATGTCGTCGATGCGCAGGTGCCACCGACCCCGCCGGCTGCGGGCATCCAGCCAGGAGATCACCGCGGCGGTCAGCGAGCCCGCGTGCAGTGGGCCCGATGGCGTTGGCGCGAAACGGCCGGTGCAGTCGGTCAAGAATCCGGGGCGTGCGGGTCGTTGAGGGCGTGTGCGGTACCCGCGGAGGCGGGCCGTTCAGGCCATCTGCTTTTCCTTGATTTCTGCCAGCGTCTTGCAGTCGATGCACAGCGTGGCGGTGGGTCGGGCCTCGAGTCGGCGGATGCCGATTTCCACACCGCAGGCCTCGCAGTAGCCGTAGTTGCCCAGATCGATGTTGCGCAGGGACTCGTCGATCTTCTTCGAGAGCTTGCGCTCACGGTCGCGCGCCCGCAGCTCGAGGCCGAATTCCTCCTCCTGGGTCGCGCGGTCGGCGGGATCGGCAAAATTCGCGGCCTCCTGCTTCATGTGACCGACGGTTCGGTTCACCTCCTCCAGCAGCTCCTGTTTCCAGGCGAGCAGAAGCTCCCGGAAATGTGCCAGCTGCTCGTCGCTCATGTACTCTTCGCCCGCCTCCGGCTCGTACGCGGCGATGCCGCTGGCCACCATGTGCTTGGAGGAGGGCTTGGTCTTCTTCGAGTCTGTGGCCATGGACGCTGGTCTCCGCGTGAAATAGCGCGCCTTATCTATCAGACAAGACCCGCGCAGGCAAGGGGCGAACGCCCGGGGTGTGCGAATTCAGCCGGCCGGATCTCCGGGACTCTGTGGGTGCCGGCAACGTTCCGGACGCGGCCGGGCCTGCCGCGCCGCCGGATGCTTTGGAGGGTGTATGGACAAGCTGAGTGCACTGATCTTCGACGTCGACGGCACCCTTGCCGATACCGAGCGTGACGGCCACCGGGTCGCCTTCAATCGCGCCTTCGAGGAGTCGGGTCTGGACTGGTATTGGGATCAGGCCCGGTACGGCGAGCTGCTCCGCGTGACCGGCGGCAAGGAACGCATCCGCCTCTACCTCGCCGAGGCCCATCCGGATCTGCTGCGGGCACCCGATATCGAAGCGCGCATCCGTGCATTGCACGGTGCCAAGACACGGCACTATCTGGCGCTGCTGGAGGCCGGTGCGATCCCGCTGCGGCCGGGCGTGCGGCGGCTGTTGCAGGAGGCGCGCGCGGCGGGACTGCGGCTTGCGATCGCCACCACGACCACCCCCGAGAACGTGACCACGCTGCTGCGCACCGCGCTCGGTGCGGACGGCCTGCAGTGGTTCGAGGTGATCGCGGCGGGCGACATCGTTTCGGCGAAGAAACCGGCCCCGGACATCTTCCATCTCGCGCTGTCGGAACTGGGACTCGCACCCGCGGCCTGCCTCGCGCTGGAGGATTCCGCGAACGGGCTGCGGGCCGCCCTCGGCGCGGGCCTGCCGACGGTGGTCACCACCAACGGCTACACCCGGGACCAGGATTTCTCCGGTGCCGTCGCGGTGCTGAATGGCTTCGGCGAACCCGATGCCCCGGTGACCGTGCAGGCCGGAACGCCGCCGGCCTCTGGCCATGTCGATGTCGCCAGCCTGAAGACCTGGCACCAGGAAGCACAGGGGCCGGCCCGAGCACCGTAGGCGGCCAGCCCCCTGGCCGATCTTCCCCGAGGTCGGGTTGGCGGGAAGGCTCGCCTCCCGCCAGGGGCCGGATCCGCCGCGTAGGAGCGTGCCTGCACGCGAATCGGCTTCGGGTTGGCCAAAGGCGTAAAGGCGTTGCTGCGCGTGCGGCGCGTCGTCAGCCGCGTGTCTGCCGCTTCCGGCCCGGCCCCTTCTTCGGCGGCTCGGCGTCCAGCACCGTCAGCTCCAGCGCGCCGCGCGCGAGTCGCGCATGCAGCTGCGTGCCGACCAGCGCCGGGTCGGCCTGGCGCACCACGCGCTGATCCGCGGTCAGCAGGATGCTGTAGCCGCGCTCGAGCACGCCCTCTGGAGAGAGTGCCTGCAGCCGGCCGCTGGCGGCCTGAAGCCGCGACTCGTCCCGGCGCACGCGATCCCGGGTTGCACGCAGCAGGCGGCCGTGCAGCCCCTCCAGATGGTCCTGCAGCCGCACCAGCTGCCGGGACGGGCGGGCGAGCCACAGCCGGTGCTGCTGCTGCCGGAGCTGGGACCGCAGCGTCTGCAGGCGCCGTGCGGGGTCGTGCACCTTCAGGCGCAGCGCCAGTTGCCGCAGCCGGTACAGCTGCTTCTCCCGGTTGCCGGAGACTTCGCGGATCAGGCGCCCGCGAAGTTCGTCGAGGCGCAGCAGGTGCTGTTCGAGCCGCCGCCCCGGGTGAACCTGCTGCAGTCGCGACCGCGCCTGTTCCACCCGCTGGCGGCGTTCGCGCAGTCCGCTCGTCGCCGCCTGACCGAGGCGTGCGGCGGCGTCGTGCAGCTGCCGCCCGAGTACCGCGCCGTCGGGGCTGACCGCCTCGGCCGCGGCCGTTGGCGTCGATGCCCGAAGATCGGCCACGAAGTCCGCGATCGTGGTGTCCGTTTCGTGTCCGATCCCGGTGACCACGGGGATCGGACACGCGGCGATGGCTCGCGCGACCGCTTCTTCGTTGAAGGCCCAGAGGTCTTCCAGCGCACCGCCACCGCGCGCCAGGATCAGCACGTCCACCGCGGCATCCCGGGTCGCCTCTTCCAGCGCCGCAACGATCCGGGGTGCGGCCCCCGCTCCCTGCACCGCGACCGGGTAAAGCCGGAAGGGCAGCAGCAGCGGGAAGCGTCGGGCGAGGGTGCGGGCAATGTCGTGCCGGACGTCGCCCTGGGCGGAGGTGATCACCCCGAGGCGGTGCACCAGCGGGGGCAGGGGACGTTTGCGCCCGGGGTCGAACAGACCCTCGGCCAGCAGGCGTGCCTTCAGGCGCTGGAATTCGGCGAGCAGTCGGCCCTCGCCCGCGGACTCGAGGCTTTCGACCACGAGCTGAAACTGCCCGCGCGCCACGTATACCCCCGGTCGTGCAAAGACCCGGACCCGGTCGCCGTCGGCGAAGGGGGCAGCCTTGCCGGCCCGTCCCCGGAACAGCGTGCAGCTGATGCTCGCGTGGTCGTCTTTCAGCGAGAAATACCGGTGGCCCGAGGCGTATTGCCGCAGATTCGAGACTTCGCCTTCCACCCACACCGATCCGAAGCCCGCGCGCAGGATTTCATCCGCGCGCTGGTTCAACTCGCCAACGCTGAGAACGCTTCGCTCGTCCGTCACGAGTGATCTCCTTGCCGTCGTGTGGCACAGGTGGTTTTTCTTTACCGCAAAGACGGTGAATTCTATACTGGTCGGCTATTTCTCCGCCCCCACCCGGAACCCCTGGAGCCGCCCATGCGCATACTCGCGGAAGCCCTCACCTTCGACGACGTGCTGCTGCTGCCCGGGCATTCCAGCGTGATGCCGCGCGACGTGGACCTCACGACCCACCTGACCCGCGAGATCGTTCTGGGATCGCCGCTATTGTCGGCGGCGATGGACACCGTGACCGAGGCCCGCCTCGCGATCGCGATGGCGCAGGAAGGGGGTGTGGGCGTGGTGCACAAGAACATGAGCGCGGAACGCCAGGCGGCGCACGTCCTCCGGGTGAAGAAATACGAGGCCGGCGTGATCAGCGATCCGATCACCGTGGCGCCCAGCGCCACCATCGGCGACGTGATGGAGCTTACCCGCGCCAACCACATCTCGGGCGTGCCGGTCGTTGACGGGACCGACCTGGTCGGGATCGTGACCTCCCGCGACCTCCGTTTCGAGACGCGGATGCAGGCGCCCGTGACCGAGGTGATGACCCCGAGGGAGCGGCTGGTCACCGTGCCCGAGGGTGCGGACCGGGAACATGTGATGGAGCTCCTGCACCGGCACCGCATCGAGAAGGTGCTGGTGGTGAACGACCACTTCGAGCTGCGCGGCATGATCACGGTGAAGGACATCCAGAAGTCCTCCGAGCCCCCCGGGGCCTGCAAGGACGACCGCGGGCGCCTGCGGGTCGGCGCGGCGGTCGGCGGCGGTGCCGGCACCGACGAGCGTGTCGCGGCGCTGGTGGAGGCGGGCGTGGACATGATCGTGGTCGATACCGCGCATGGCCACGCGCAGGGCGTGCTGGACCGCGTGCGCTGGGTCAAGCAGCACTACCCGGACGTGCAGGTGGTCGGCGGGAACATCGCCACCGGCGATGCCGCGCGCGACCTGGTCGCCGCGGGCGCTGACGCAGTGAAGGTGGGCATCGGACCGGGTTCGATCTGCACCACGCGGATCGTGGCCGGCGTCGGCGTGCCCCAGATCACCGCGATCGCGAATGTCAGCGATGCCCTCAAGGGCACGGGCATCCCGCTGATCGCCGATGGCGGGGTGCGCTTCTCCGGTGACATCGCCAAGGCCATCGCGGCCGGCGCCCACAGCGTGATGCTGGGCTCCCTGTTCGCCGGCACCGAGGAGGCGCCGGGCGAGGTGGAGCTGTTCCAGGGACGTTCCTACAAGTCCTATCGCGGCATGGGCTCGCTCGGTGCGATGCAGCAGGGATCCTCCGACCGCTATTTCCAGGACGCCAATGCCGGCCCCGAGAAGTTCGTGCCGGAAGGCATCGAGGGGCGGGTCCCGTACAAGGGGTCGATCATCGCGATCATTCACCAGCTGACCGGCGGGCTCCGCTCCTCCATGGGCTACGTGGGTGCGCGCACCATCGAGGAGATGCGCACCAAGCCCCAGTTCGTGCGCGTGACCACCGCCGGAATGCGCGAGAGCCACGTGCACGACGTGGCGGTCACCAAGGAGGCCCCGAACTATCGCCGGGATTGAGGGCGTGGCCGGGATAGCGGGATTGACGGAGTGGATGATGCGATGACCCAGGACGTACACGCGCACCGAATCCTGGTGCTGGATTTCGGTTCGCAGTACACCCAGCTGATCGCGCGCCGGGTGCGCGAGGCCGGGGTCTACTCGGAGATTCATCCCTGGGACATGAGCCCCGAGGCGATGCGCGAGTTCGCGCCCAGCGGCGTGATCCTCTCCGGCGGCCCCGAATCCGTGCACATGGAGGACCCGCCGATCGCCCACCCGCTGGTTTTCGAGCTCGGCGTGCCGGTGCTCGGGATCTGCTACGGCATGCAGATCATGGCCACGCAGCTCGGCGGTCGGGTCGAGCCCTGGGGGCATCGCGAATTCGGCTACGCGCAGGTCCGTGCCCGCGGCCACACGCGTCTGCTGACCGACATCGAGGACCACACCACGCCGGAGGGCTACGGCCTGCTGGACGTGTGGATGTCCCACGGGGATCGCGTGGCGGAGCTCCCTCCCGGCTTCCGGCTGATGTGCTCCACCGACGCCGCTCCGATCTCCGGCATGGCCGACGAGGAACGCGGCTTCTACGGTCTCCAGTTCCATCCCGAGGTCACGCACACCCGTCAGGGCACGCGCATCCTCTCGCGGTTCATCCACGAGATCTGCGGCTGCGAGAACCTCTGGACCCCAGGCACCATCATCGAGGACATGGTCGAGCGCGTGCGCGAGCAGGTCGGTTCCGACCACGTGATCCTCGGGCTCTCCGGCGGTGTTGATTCCTCGGTGGTGGGCGCGCTGCTGCACCGGGCCATCGGCGACCAGCTCACCTGCGTGTTCGTTGACACCGGACTGCTGCGCCTGCACGAGGGCGACCAGGTGATGGCGACCTTCGCGCGGCACATGGGCGTGAAGGTGATCCGCGTTGACGCCGAGCAGCGCTTCCTGGAAGCCCTGGAGGGGGTCAGCGACCCGGAACAGAAGCGCAAGGTCATCGGTGGGCAGTTCATCGAGGTCTTCGACGAGGAGGCCGGCAAGATCGTCGACGCCCGCTGGCTCGCCCAGGGCACGATCTATCCCGACGTGATCGAGTCCGCCGGCTCCAGGACCGGCAAGGCCCACGTGATCAAGTCCCACCACAACGTCGGCGGGCTGCCCGAACACATGAACCTGGGTCTGGTCGAGCCCTTGCGCGAGCTGTTCAAGGACGAGGTGCGCCGCATCGGCGTGGAGCTCGGTTTGCCCACCGAGATGGTCTACCGCCACCCGTTTCCGGGGCCCGGGCTCGGAGTCCGCATCCTCGGCGAGGTGAAAAAGGAATACGCGGACCTGCTGCGCCGCGCCGACCACATCTTCATCGAGGAGTTGCGCCAGGCCGATCTCTACGACCAGGTGTCGCAGGCCTTCGCCGTGTTTCTGCCAGTACGGTCGGTGGGCGTGATGGGCGACGGTCGTCGGTACGACTACGTGATCGCCCTGCGCGCGGTCGAGACCATCGACTTCATGACCGCTCGCTGGGCGCATCTCCCCTACGCTTTTCTGGACCAAGTATC
>PWRV01000056.1 GCA_003563455.1 Thioalkalivibrio sp. | reverse complement strand
GGCAGATCGGACGGTGCCCCTCGGCGCAGAGACGCGAGTTGGTCAGGATCTGGGCGATCGCGTCACGGGCCGCGGGGGATTGTTCGCGTTCCCAGGCCGCGCCAAGGGCCCGGACATAGTCCACGGGATGGAAGTAGCTGATGTACTGGAAGGCGTCCGCGATCGATTCGACGAGGTCCTGTTCGCGAATCACGGTCATGGCTGCACTCCGGATGACGGGATCAGGGTTCCATTCTACCCGGGATGGCGCGCGGCCACCCGGGGAGCGGCGTGAACGGGGACAGATTTACGAATCTGCCCCCGACAGGGGGCGTTCGGCCCCGGGGGGGCCGTTGTAGATGGGGCCGCCGCGTTCCACGTAGCGTCGAAGGATCGCCTGTCCCTGGCGGCGCAAGAGCGGGCCGCGCACGGCGATGCCCCGACGCTGCAATTCCCGCCGCCACCGCGGGGTCGCAGGCCCCTCGTCGAAGCCGATCGCCTCGACATCCTGACGGGGCGTGGAGAAGACCAGCCGCCGCAATCCGCTCCAGGCGATTGCGCCGAGGCACATCGTACAGGGCGCACTGGAGCTGACAAGCACGCAGGGCAGGGCGGCCAGGGTGTGAGAGCCGACGGCTTGCTGAGCCAGCGAAAGCGCCTGCAGCTCCGCGTGGGCCGCGGCACAATGGCTCGCAATCGCGGTGTTGACCGCTGCTGCGACGCGCTCCCGGGTGTCTTCGCGGTAGACCGCGGCCGCGAAGGGTCCGCCACCGTCGCGTTCAACGTGCGTCCGGGCAAGGTCGAACACTTCCAGCAGGCGCTCCCGGTCGTCAGCGGCCGGCGCCGGCTGCCGCAACCAGTCGCGCAGCCATTCCGGCTGCTCCAGGCGGAGCGCGGCGGGGGCTTCGTTTTCGGGCATCCTTGGGCGTCCCGGCGGATGGGTTTCCGGAGAGGGTAACGCGGATTGACCACCGGCGTTGTCCCGCCCATTGCGATGCGGACGCGGTAAAGACCGGGCAGCACACGGTCTTTTTTGGCACAATCAGGCCAGCGGGCACCAGCGAAACGCTGATTCATCGGCGTTTCCTTGCGGCACACGGAAGTGCCGCCAGAGTCGACCACCGCAGGTGGTTGATTCTGTAGCAAGCTGCAAATCGCATTTGCAGCGCAGCGTGCGCTGAGAAAGCCAGGATGGCTTTATTCAGCGCTTCCCCAGGGGGCAGCCATGCGCAGGGTGGTGTTCAATCAGAAGGGTGGGGTCGGGAAGTCCACGATCACGGTCAATCTTGCCGCGATCAGTGCCAATCGTGGATTGAAAACGCTCGTTGTCGATCTCGACCCGCAGGCCAATTCAACCCAGTACCTGCTTGGCACGGAGGCCGGGGCGTCCGGTCCCACCCTCGCGGATTTCTTCGACCAGGTCCTGAACTTCAAGCTCAATCCCCGCGACAGCGCCGAGTTCGTCACCGGCACCCCATTTGCCAACCTGCACCTGATGCCCGCGCATCCGGATCTCGAGGATCTCCAGGGCAAGCTGGAGTCGCGGTACAAGATCTACAAGCTGCGCGAGGCCATCGAGCAGCTCTCCCGGGACTACGAGCGGATCTGGATCGATACCCCGCCAGCGCTCGGCTTCTTCACGCGTTCCGCGCTGATCGCCGGCGATCGCTGCCTGATTCCGTTTGATTGCGATGACTTCTCGCGCCGGGCGCTGTACACGCTGATCGAGAACGTGCAGGAGATCCGCCTGGATCACAATCGTGCACTCTCGGTCGAGGGAATCGTGGTGAACCAGTTCCAGTCCCGCGCTTCGCTGCCGCGCCGGATCGTCGAGGAGCTGGATCAGGAGGGATTGCCCGTGCTGACCCCCTACCTGTCGGCTTCGGTCAGGATCCGCGAATCACACGGTCAGTCGAAGCCGATGATTTATCTCGATCCGCGGCACAAGGTGACGCGCGAGTACCTGGAACTGCACGAGGCGCTGGGCTGATCCCGCGCCGGCATGTGAACGCGAGGCAGGAAACATGAACGAGCCCGCACGCATCGGCATTGTCACCGTGTCCGACCGGGCCAGCCGCGGCGAGTACCCGGACGAGGGTGGTCCCGCGATCGAGACTTGGCTCGATGCGGCGCTGACCACCTCGTGGAGGGCGTTGCGGCGCGTGATCCCGGACGAGTTGCATGAAGTCGAGACCACGCTTGCAACCCTCGCGGACGTGGAGGGCTGCTGTCTGATCGTGACGACGGGCGGTACCGGGCCCGCGTCCCGAGATGTCACGCCGGAGGCCACCGAGGCAGTTTGCGACAAGTTGCTGCCGGGCTTCGGGGAACAGATGCGGGCGGTGTCCCTCCGCCACGTGCCCACCGCGATCCTGTCACGTCAGACCGCCGGCATCCGCGGCAATGCGCTGATCGTGAATCTGCCCGGCAAGCCGTCGGCGATTGCGGAGTGCCTGGACGCCGTCTTTCCGGCCGTCCCGTACTGCGTGGACCTGATCGGTGGGCCGTATCTGGAGACGGACCCGGTCCGCGTAAGCTCGTTTCGGCCGGCACACGCCCGGCGGCCCGGATGAACCGGGGCCGGTCGGTGGCGGCCGCGGGGGCTCAGAAGGCGGTCGCGTTGCTGACCACGCGTTCGAGGAGGTCCTCGACGTCCTCGAGCGCCGCGCGGGTCTCCGCGTCTCCGACGATCGGGACACGCTGATAGCCGATGTAGATGGTGCCGGGTTCGGCCGCCAGCTCATAGATCGCGATCACGTAGGGGCAGAACACGATGCTGTGGGGGTCGGCCTCCATCATGCGTCGGGAGTAAATCGCACTGCAGAATTCGAGTGACTCGCCCCGCAGGTACGTGCGCTCCTCGGCCCCGAGATCGCCGCCGGTACGCTCCAGCATCTCGGCGATTCGGCCCACGGCGTTGATTACCATGCCTTCTCCGATGATCGCGGATTCGACCATCTCCCGGTAGAAGTCGTAGTCGCCTTCGATCGCATGGATTCGGCGATCGTCGGTGTCGAGAACGAGTTCGTGGGCCTGCGCTGCGGGCACTGCGAGCAGCAGGGCGAGGGTTGCAAGGATGGCTGAGCGAAGGAAATTCATCACGGAGTCCTCAATGGGGTCAGATGGAATAATCGGGTAATCCCTGAATCGGCTGGAAACGGACCGGGCAGTGGTCGGCTCGGCCAGGTCCGTCCGCGTCGCGGGGTCCTGGAGACCGCCATCGCCGTCAGAATGGTTCCTGCTCCTGGAAATTACGGGGGATGCGGAAGAATTCGGGGCTCAACGTGTCGGTGGATACACCGGTCAGGCGCGTGATCAGTTCGTCGCGGACATGACGGACCTCCACCGGGACCCCGTCGAGTCCGGGGAGTACGTTCGTGCTCATCGCGTGCGCCACCGGCCCACCGGCGTCAAGAGCCCTGCGCGAAAGCTCGAACAGCCGCTCGGTGAGCGCATTGACCGTCTGGAAGTCGATTCGCGAAAGCCCGAGGTCATCGGGGCCGGTGACGCACGCGACGCTGTGCACCCGTCCGTCGACCCGGATCTCCTTTTCCTCGCACTGCAGTTCGCCGACCTGCTGCGTACGCCCGGTCCTGTGGACCTCCACCTCGACGGGTTCGCGATCGACGCCAAGCCCGAGGTAGGTCTCCAGTTCCGCGCGTGCCTCTTCGGGGAGCTGCTGAATCTGCAGGCGCATCTCCGCAATCATCTCCTCCATCGCCTGCACCTGGGCGTCGATCACCTGCTCGTCGAAGGCCATGTAGGTCCGGTTGTTCCGGTCGACGATGTAAAGCGACCGGTCATTCGCGTTGAACAGCATGAACCCCGAGCTACCATCGCCGTCGGCGATATCCATTCGCGCAAAGCTGCCCTTGACCAGGATCTCCGAGTGCTGACCCGTGTTGTCCTCGAAACGCAGCAGGGCATCGGCCTGCGCGATGGCCGGCAGCAGCATCAGACCACCGATCGCTGCAAGAATCGAACGCATCCAGTCAATCTCCCGACAGCGGCGACGCCCGCTCACGGCTGGGACTCGAGCCCCAGCATGGCTTCGAGTGTCGGCCAGCGCAACGGGTTCCCCGGCCCCGTTTGCAGGCTCGGTTCATCCTGGTCGGGGGGCTCGACCGCGGCACGCTGACTTTCCATCACCTCGATGTCCGCGTCCGAGGCGTCACCGTCGCCCCTGCGGCGTTCGACGAGCCGCTCGCGCAGGGTCTCGATGTCCGCCGAACAGTGGACGATCGCGAATCCGGCGTTTTGGTTCCGCGCGAGTTCCCGGAACGGGCGGCGCTGTTCCCGCTTCATGAAGGTGGCATCGACAATCACCAGGTGATCGCCGCCAAGCAGGCGCCCGGCCAGGTCCAGCAGGTGCCGGTAGACCGCCTCAATGCCCTCCGGGGAATACATTGTTTCCTGCTGTTCCGGCGTTGGGCGGTCGTCAGGCGCAAGGCCGAGCATGCGCTTGCGTTCGACATCGCTGCGCAGCCGGATCGCCCCGAGGCGTTCCAGGATCGCGGTGCTGATCGAGGTCTTGCCGCTGCCGGAGATACCGTGCATCAGGATCAGGCCAGGTTTACCGGGCTGTCGCAGGTGGCTGGCCAGCTTCAGATAGCGCTCGACCTCGGCATCACACTCCTCGCGCTGTTCGGCGGACAAATCCGTCTCGGAGGCATGGATCGCGTTGACCTTCGCCCGGACCAGCGCCCGGTAGACCTGATAGAAGGGGAGCAGCGACAACGCCTCGTAGTCGTCGCGCCGCTCGAGATAGGCGTTCAAGACGCGGTGCCCGTGGGCCGGAGCACCCCGGGCGTGGAGGTCCATGGTCATGAACGCGAGCTCCGAGGCCACGTCGATCCAGCGCAGTGAAGCGTTGAACTCGATGCCGTCGAAGATCGCAAGCCGCTTGCGGCCCTGTTCATCCTTGACGTAGACCATGTTGCCGAGATGCATGTCGCCATGGCAGGCGCGCACGAACCCATTGGCCCGTCGGGCGCGGATCACGGGATCGAGTCGCTCCCAGGTCTGACGCGTCCAGGATTCGAGTTCGCGCAGCCGTCCGCGCCGTCCCGGCACCGCGTCGGCTGCCGGCTCGAGCGCCTCGAAATTGGCCAGCATCGGTGCCAGGACCGCTTCCGGCGTCCCGTGTTCCGAATCCGGGGCCGCGCGCTCCGCGTCTGCGTGGAAGGCGGCGACCTTCGAACCCAGTTCGTCCATCGCGGTGACCGAAAGCCGGCCGTTCTCGAGCAGATGGTCCAGTTCCTGGTCCCGGTCGAAGCGGCGCATGTGGACCGCGTATTCGAGCACCGGCCCGTCGCCGTCGATTTGCGGGTCGTCTGGCGTGCCCCGAATGGTCGCGACATCGAGGTAGATGCCCGGTGCCAGGGCGCGGTTGATCTCCAGTTCCGCTGCACAGAAGCGCTCGCGGGACTCCAGTGCCGAGAAGTCCAGGAAGCCCAGATCCAGCGGCTTCTTGATCTTGTAGGCATGGTCGCCCGCCAGCAGCAGGGTCGAGATGTGGGTCTCGATGCGTTCAACCGAATCGGCCGGGTGCGGGAACCTGGACGGTTCCGCAAGCCGCTTGAGCAGGCGGTGCTGGCGTTCGAGTGCGGTCATGGCGGGGACGGCCGGGTGGTGCTGCAACGGGGCCGACGCGGGATCCTCTGAAAGGCGTGCACACATCAGGTTAACATTGGGCCTTCTCCGAAATCGATCGCTTCCATGCCCCGACGCCCAACGCCTTCCCGCCCCCGTTCGCGGATACGCCGCGCGCTGGCTGCCGGGGCGTGGTTCAGCCTCGGCCTGCTGCTGGTGGCCGCAGGGGCCGGCGTCCTGCACGTGCAGCAAATGGACCGGGAGGTGCGGGAACGCTTCGAGGGCAAGCGCTGGGCCCTCCCGGCGCGCGTGTTCGCGCGGCCGCTCGAGCTGTACGTCGGACGTGCCCTGACGCCCGAGCTGCTGCGCCTGGAACTCGAGGCGCTGAATTACCAGGAAGGCGAGGGGCGCCCCGGCCAGTTCACCATCCGCGGCAACGAGGCGTCGCTGCACACCCGGGCGTTCGTCTTCAGCGATGGGCCGGAGCCCGCGCGTTCGGTGCAGCTCCGGTTTGGCGACGGGGTGGTCACCGATCTGCGCGACCGGCGCGGCAGCGTTGATCTGATGCGGGTCGAACCCATGCTCATCGGCAGCATCTACCCGACGCACGGCGAGGATCGCGTGCTGGTCAACCTGCGGGAGGTCCCGCGCGGGCTGGTCGGCGCGCTGCTGGCCACGGAGGACCGCCGCTTCCTGGCCCATCGCGGGGTCGATCCGATCGGGATCCTGCGCGCGGCGTGGGCCAACCTGCGTGCCGGACGAACCGTGCAGGGCGGCAGCACGCTGACCCAGCAGCTGGTGAAGAACTTCTACCTGACCCACGAGCAGAGCCTGAAGCGCAAGATCAACGAGGCGCTGATGGCCGTCCTGCTGGAGTACCACTACTCGAAGGAGGAGATCCTCGAGGCCTCCCTGAACGAGGTCTTCCTGGGGCAGGCCGGGGATCGCGCGATCCACGGCTTCGGCCTTGCGGCGGAGTTCTATTTCCAGCAGCGGTTGCAGGAACTGGAGCTGGACCAGCTCGCACTGCTGGTCGGCCTGGCCCGCGGGGCCAGCTACTACGACCCGCGCCGCTTCCCGGAGCGGGCGCTCGCGCGCCGCAATGGCGTGCTGGACCGGATGCAGCGCGAAGGGCTGGCTTTGCCCGAGGAGGTCGAAGAGGCCCGGTCGCGGCCGCTGGGCGTGACGCCTCGGGTCCCGCGCGGGGAGGGGCACTTCCCGGCTTTCCTGGACCTGGTGCGGCGACAGCTGCGGGCCGAGTACCGGGACGAGGACCTGCGGACCGAGGGCTTGCGCATCTTCACCACACTCGACCCCGGCATCCAGCTGACCCTGGAGCGCGAGCTGACCGAGGGCGTTGCGGAGCTGGTCCGGGCGCGCGGCATCGACGGTCCGCTGCAGGCGGCCGCAGTCGTGACCGATCCGCT
>PWRV01000039.1 GCA_003563455.1 Thioalkalivibrio sp. | reverse complement strand
TGGCGGTACTCTGCATCGACGACCCGGAGGTGCGCCGCCTGCTCGAGCGCCTCGAGCGGCCGCGCATCACCTACGGCTTCGCCCCGGCCGCCGACGTGCGCGCCGTGAACCTCAGCCAGGCGGGGGTGCGCACCCACTTCGATCTCCACCTGCCGGACCGGGACCCGGTTCCGGTGATCCTGAACCTTCCGGGACGGCACAACGTGCTGAACGCCCTCGCGGCCGCGGCCGTGGCGCACGAACTCGAGGTCACCCCCGACGCGCTGCAACGCGCGATGGAGGGCTTCCAGGGCATCGGCCGGCGATTCCAGGTGCAGGAGTGCCGGATCGCAGGCGGGTCGGTGACGCTGGTGGACGACTATGGGCATCACCCGCGGGAGATCGCGGCGACCCTCGAGGCGGTGCGCGCTGCCTGGCCGGGTCGCCGGGTCCTGCTCGTCTTCCAGCCGCACCGCTTCACCCGGACGCGGGATCTGTTCGAGGATTTCGCCGAGGTGCTGTCGGGCCCGGATGGCCTGGTGCTCCTCGACGTCTACCGGGCCGGGGAGACCCCGATACCCAGTGCCGACGGGCGCAGCCTGGCCCGGGCGATCCGACTGCGCGGCCGGGTCGAGCCGGTCTTCGTGGATTCCGTGGATGCGGTTCCCGGGGTGCTGGCGGGTCTGCTGGTCCCCGGCGATGTGGTGATCACCCAGGGCGCCGGGGACATCGGTCAGCTCGCGGCACGGCTCCCGGGACTTCTCGCGGAGGGGCAGGCATGATCGGCCATGCCGCCAGTCTCCGGGTGCGCGGCAGGCTGGAGCGCGACGTGCCGTTGGCCGGCATGACCTCCTGGCGGGTCGGCGGCCGGGCCGATTGGCTGTTCGAGCCCGAGGACGTGGACGATCTCGCCCATTTTCTCGCCTCCGTGCCGGAGACCTTTCCGCGCACCCTCCTGGGCCTGGGCAGCAACGTGCTGATCCGGGACGGCGGCATCGAGGGTGTGGTGATCCATCTCTCCGGGGCGCTCAACCAGCGCCTGCGCGTGGACCCGGAACGGGTGGAGCTCGGCGCGGGCCTCGCCTGTGCCCAGGCAGCGCGGTTCTGCGCCGCGGAGGGCCTGATCGGGGCCGAGTTTCTCGCCGGCATACCGGGCACGATCGGCGGCGCGCTGGCGATGAACGCCGGCGCATGGGGCGGCGAGATCTGGCCGCTGGTCGAGTGGGTGGAGACGATGGATCGCCGGGGGCTGCGCCAGGTCCGGACCTCCGACGACTTCCGGATCGCCTACCGCAGTGTCACCGGCTCCGGCGAGGAGTTCTTCCTCCGCACCGTGTTGCGTCTGCAGCCGGGCGATCCGTCCGCCGCGCGCGCACGCATCCAGGAACTGTTGCGGGAACGCTCACAAAAGCAGCCGCTGGGCCTGCCCTCCGGCGGTTCGGTGTTCAGGAACCCGGAGGGTGGCCACGCGGCCGTCCTGATCGAGCAGGCGGGTCTGAAGGGTCTGCACCGTGGCGGCGCCGAGGTCTCGCGCAAGCACGCCAATTTCATCACCCATGACGGGGCGGCCTGCGCGGCCGACATCGAATGGCTGATCGAGGAGGTCCAGCGGCGGGTCGAGGCCCGTTCCGGCATCCGCCTGATCCCGGAGGTCCGGGTGATCGGCCGCAAGGAGACGCAGCGATGAACAAGAGAGCGGAACGGGCCCGTCGTTACGGTCGGGTAGCCGTGCTGATGGGGGGCTGGTCCGGTGAGCGGGAGATCTCGCTGGCGAGCGGGAACGCAGTGCTGCAGTCGCTGCTGCGCAGCGGCGTCGACGCGGCTCCGATCGACCTCACGACGGAGCGGGCGCGCAATCTGGACCTGCTGGGCTTCGACCGGGCCTTCATCGCCCTGCATGGCGAGGGCGGCGAAGACGGCACGCTGCAGGGCTGCCTGGACATCGCGGGCGTGCCGTACACCGGCTCGGGGGTTCTGGGCTCGGCGCTGGGCATGGACAAGCTGGCCTGCAAGCGGCTGTGGGCCGGTACCAACCTGCCGAGTGCGCCGTACCGGCTGTTGTCCCGGGACTTCGATCCGGAGGCGGTCGCCGACGCGCTCGGGCTGCCCCTGATCGTGAAGCCCTCCCGCGGTGGGTCCAGCCAGGGGCTGACCCGTGTCGAGGGTGCCGCCGAACTGCAGGCCGCCTACAGGGAGGCCTGCCGGCAGCCGGGTGCGGTTTTTGCCGAGCAATGGATCGCCGGTCGCGAGTTCACGGTGACGATACTGGACAACCAGCCGTTGCCGGTCATCCAGATCGAGACACCGGGGCACTTCTACGACTACCACGCGAAATACGAGGCGGATACCACGCGCTACCTGTGCCCGCCGCCGCTGGATTCGGCAGCGTTGATCGAACTGCAGACCCTGGCGCTGAGCGCCTTTGCCGCGGTGGACGGCTACGGCTGGGGACGTGTGGACCTGCTCCAGGACGCCCATGGCGAGAACTACCTGATCGAGGTCAACACCGTGCCGGGCATGACCGCCCACAGCCTGGTCCCAAAGGCCGCGGCGCAGGCGGGGATCGACTTCGACGCGTTGTGCCTGCGCATTCTCGAAACCAGCTTCCAGCCTTCGGAGAGAGGGAGCGATGGCGACGCGTAACCGCAGGCTTCAACAGCGGGAACCCCTGCTGCACAGGGCTCGTCCCGTTCTGGGAGCGGGCGTGCGCGTCGTCGCCGGGATGGCGCTGGCCGGCGCTGTGGTGCTGGCCGCGGGCCTGGTCGCCCGCATGGACCTCGACACCCTGTTGCAGCTCGAGCGTGTGGCGTTGCCCGGTGAGATGCGGCAGGTGCAGCCGGAGGATGTCGAGGCGGTGCTGACTGATCACCGGCGGGGGTTCTTCGTGATGGATC
Organism: Thioalkalivibrio sp.; assembly: GCA_003563455.1. Taxonomy (GTDB): domain Bacteria; phylum Pseudomonadota; class Gammaproteobacteria; order Ectothiorhodospirales; family Ectothiorhodospiraceae; genus Thioalkalivibrio. The sequence goes on along the minus strand of PWRV01000039.1, from coordinate 4,175 downwards.
TCGAGCGGGCGCGCGAGGAGCTGGAGGCCATGCCCTGGGTCGATTCGGTCCAGTTGCGCAAGCGCTGGCCGGACACGATCGAGGTCGCGATCACCGAGCCGGTGCCGGTCGCTCGCTGGGGTGCGGATCATCTGCTGGACCGTCAGGGCAGGATCTTCGGTCCCGTGGACCTCGCTGCCTGGGACTTCCTGCCCGCGCTCGAGGGCGGCGCGGACCGCCAGCTTGAATTGATGCAGCGTTATCTGGAGGTGTCGGCGCGGCTCGCCGATGTCGGTCTGGCCGTTTCCGGGGTCCGGGAAAGTGCCCGCAGAGCCTGGACGATAAAGCTCGAGGACGGCGGCGAGATCCTGATGGGCCGCGACAGCGACCTGTCCCGACTGGAGCAGCTGGTGCCGCTGATGCCGGTCCTGCGCGAACGTTCCCCGGAGCCCCTCGCGCGCGTCGACCTGCGCTATGCGCGGGGCGCCGCCGTGGCCTGGCAGACGGCCTCCGCCGGCGACGACACGGAGGCAACCACGCAATGAGACGGAACACGGGACGCAACGTGATGGCAAAGAAGGCGGTGGAGCAGGGCCTGATCGTGGGCCTGGACATCGGCACCTCGAAGATCGAGGCCATCGTCGGCGAGGTCAACGAGGACGGCGTGATCGAGATCATCGGGATCGGGTCTTCGCCGTCAAACGGGCTGAAAAAGGGGGTCGTGGTCAACATCGAGTCCACCGTCCAGTCCATCCAGCGTGCGGTCGAGGAGGCCGAGCTGATGGCGGGCTGCGAGATCCACTCGGTGTACACCGGCATCGCCGGCAGCCATATCAAGAGCTACAACTCCACCGGCGTGGTCGCGATCCGGGTGCAGGAGGTCAGCCTGGGCGACGTCGAGCGCGTGATCGATGCCGCCCGTGCGATCGCGATCCCGGCGGATCAGAAGATCCTGCATGTGCTGCCGCAGGAATACATCATCGATGGCCAGGAGGGCATCCGCGACCCGATCGGCATGTCGGGCGTACGCCTTGAGGCGCGGGTGCACCTGGTCACCGGAGCAGTCTCCGCCGCCCAGAACATCGTCAAGTGCGTCGAGCGCTGTGGGCTGCGCGTTGACGACATCATCCTGGAACAGCTCGCGTCCAGTTACTCGGTGCTCACCGAGGACGAAAAGGACCTCGGCATTTGCCTGGTCGACATCGGCGGGGGGACCACCGACATCGCTGTCTTCGCGAACGGTGCGATCGCGCACAGCGCGGTGATTCCGATCGCCGGCGATCAGGTAACCAACGACATCGCCGTTGCGCTGCGCACGCCGACGCAGTACGCCGAAGAGATCAAGATCAAGTACGCCTGCGCGCTGCGGCAGCTGGCCGACCCCGGGGAGACCATCGAGGTCCCGGGCGTTGGCGACCGGCCCGCACGGCGGCTGTCCCGTCAGACCCTCGCGTCGGTCGTCGAACCACGCTACGAGGAACTGCTGCAACTGGTGCAGGCGGAATTGCGGCGCTCGGGATCGGAGGAACTGATGGCCGCCGGCGTGGTGCTGACCGGGGGTTCCTCGCGCATGGAGGGCGTCGTGGACCTCGCCGAGGAGGTCTTCCACATGCCGGTTCGGCTCGGCATGCCGCACAGCGTCAGCGGGCTGATCGACGTGGTGCGCAACCCCATCCACTCCACCGGCGTCGGACTGCTGCTGTATGCACAGCAGGCGCGGGCGGAACAGGAGGCGCGTCCGGTGGACACCGGTTTCCAGGGTGTCTGGCGGCGCATGAAGAACTGGTTTTCGGGGCATTTCTGACCCCTGACAGGGGTGCCGGTGGCCCGCTCGCCAACGGCACCCGAGTGACATCGACCACGATCCGACCCAGGAGGCACAACCATGACATTCGAACTGATGGATACCTTTACCCAGAGCGCGACGATCAAAGTGATCGGCGTCGGCGGCGGCGGCGGCAACGCCGTGCAGCACATGGTCTATTCGCAGCTGGAGGGCGTGGATTTCATCTGCGCCAACACCGACGCCCAGGCCCTGAAGAGCCTCGGCGCGAAGACGCTGCTGCAGCTCGGCGGTGACATCACCAAGGGGCTCGGCGCCGGCGCCGATCCCGCGGTGGGCCGCGAGGCGGCGCTGGAGGACCGCGAACGCATCCAGGAGTTGCTGCAGGGTGCCGACATGGTCTTCATCACCTCGGGCATGGGCGGCGGAACCGGCACCGGGGCGGCCCCCGTGGTCGCGCAGCTCGCCAAGGAGATGGGCATCCTCACCGTGGCCGTCGTCACCAAGCCGTTTCCCTTCGAGGGCAAGAAGCGCATGCAGGTGGCAATGTCCGGAATCAAGGCGCTGACCGAGCAGGTCGATTCACTGATCACCATCCCCAACGAGAAGCTCCTGACGGTGCTGGGCAAGAACACCAGCCTGCTGGATGCCTTCAAGGCTGCCAATGACGTGCTCTTCGGGGCCGTTCAGGGGATCGCGGAGCTGATCACCCGGCCGGGCCTGATCAACGTCGATTTTGCCGACGTGCGCAACGTGATGCGCGAGATGGGGATGGCGATGATGGGCACCGGTTCGGGCGCGGGCGAGGACCGCGCCCGGCAGGCGGCCGAGGCGGCGATTGCGAGCCCGCTGCTGGAGGATATCGACATCTCCGGGGCGCGCGGCATCCTGGTGAATGTGACCGGTGGCCTGGACGTCGGGATCGGCGAGTTCGAGGAGGTCGGCGAGGCCGTGAAGGCGCTGGCTTCCGAGGACGCGACGGTCGTCGTCGGCACGGTGATCGATCCGGAAATGACCGACGAACTGCGCGTGACCCTGGTCGCGACGGGGCTTGGCAGTCCCGCCAAGCCGGCCGCCCCCGAGCGGCCGAGCGTCCGGGTCGTGGATGCTGCCCCGCCGCGCCGCGTTGCCGGTTCCGACCTCGAGGGGCTGGAGCGGCCGACCGCGCTGCGCCGCGGCGAGGGCAACGCCGCGGCGGATTACGCGGGGCAGACCGGGATCGACGTGCTCGACATTCCGGCCTTTCTGCGCAAGCAGGCGGACTGAGGGTTATCTATGCAGGATGAGCGGAATCCTGCAATAATGCTGTCATTGTTGTGTGCAAGTCCGGGCCCTTGTTGACTTTAGGGCCCGGACGATGGCCCCCACCCCGGGAGTGAGCTTGCGTTGATCCGGCAGAGAACGCTCAAGAACAGTATCCGCGCGACGGGTGTCGGCCTGCACACCGGCGAGAAGGTCACGCTGACCCTTCGGCCGGCCGCACCCAATACCGGTGTGGTCTTTCATCGGTCGGATCTCGATCCACCGGTGTCGATCACCGCGGCGGCGGAGAACGTCGGCGACACCCGCCTGTCCACGTCGCTGGTTCGGAACGGGGTGCGCGTCTCCACCGTCGAGCACCTGCTGTCGGCCGTGGCCGGCCTCGGGATCGACAACCTGCATGTGGACGTCAGTGCGCCGGAGGTTCCGATCATGGACGGCAGCGCGGGACCCTTCGTGTTCCTGCTGCAGTCAGCCGGGCTGGAAGAGCAGAACGCACTGAAGAAGTTCATCCGCATCAAGCGCTCGGTGGAAATTCACGACGAAGACAAGTGGGTCCGTTTCGATCCCTACGAGGGCTTCAAGGTCGGTTTCTGCATCGACTTCGAGCATCCGATGTTCACCAGTGGCAGTCAGCGTGCGGAGCTCGACTTCTCCTCCACCTCCTTCGTGCGGGAGGTTTCCCGTGCCCGGACCTTCGGTTTCATGCGGGACATCGAGGCCCTGCGTGCCAACCAGCTGGCGCTCGGGGGCAGCCTCGACAACGCGATCGTGCTGGACGATTTCAAGATCCTCAACGAGGACGGACTGCGCTACGAGAACGAACTCGTGAAGCACAAGATCCTCGATGTGGTCGGGGACCTGTACCTGCTCGGGCACAGCCTGATCGGTGCCTTCACCGGCCACAAGTCGGGTCATGCGCTGAACAATCAGCAGATCCGGCGACTGAAGCAGGACCAGGAGGCCTGGGAACTGGTTACTTTCGAAGACGAGTCCCAGCCGCTGCCGATTTCCTTCGGCCAGCTTACCCAAACCCTGAGCGGCGCCTCCTGATCGCGATGGTCCGGGGCCGGCCGGTGCCGGAAACGAAGCGCAGTGGCCCGGAGTCTCGCGTCGAATCTCGCCTCAACCGTTCCCTGCGCCGGCATGGGCC
>PWRV01000130.1 GCA_003563455.1 Thioalkalivibrio sp. | reverse complement strand
CGGCGGCAAGGCCGCGCCGTTCGTCTACCATGGCAAGGTCCGCTACCAGAGCCACACCGGCAGCGGGCCGATGAGCGTGGTTTTCGAGGTCGAGGGCTGACATGCCACCGATCAAACAGGTTGTCTGCGCGGTCATCCGCGACAAAGAAGGACGCATCCTGCTCGCCCGCCGCGCGCCTGGGCAACACCTCGAAGGACATTGGGAACTCCCCGGCGGTAAAGTGGAACCGGGCGAATCACTGGAGTCCGCGCTACAGCGGGAATTGCGGGAAGAACTGGGGCTCGTGGTGACAGTGGGGGAAGAACTGGCGCGAACCGAGTACCACTACGATCGTGGGAGTATCGAGTTGATTGCCCTGGAGACCTTGGTCTCCGGTGACGTCACGCACATGACCGTTCACGATGCCTTCGACTGGTTTGCACCGGACGAAATCAAGACGGTTGCCGTCGCGCCGGCGGACATCCCTTTGTTGGAGTCGGTTTGGGATGCCCAACGAGCCGTTATCGGAACACCTCGTCCAGCGTCGATGCGGTGAGAACACGCTCGGACCAACGCAGCAACGTATCGGCATCCGCAGATTCCACGTGTTCGTGGGCGCTCTGGGGCAGAACTCCGAAGCGCAAGGTCATCTGCCGCAGCAGCACCTGCGCCTCACCCTGCCGGATACCCTTCTTCATGCCCTGTTCCAGGCCTGTTTCCAGGCCTTTTTCCAAGCCCTCTTCCCGGCCTTTCTCCATGAACCTCTCTGCAAACCGCGTCATCTCTGCCACCTCCTCCGGATACCGCTGGCGGTAAACGATGCGTTCATTCTCGTCCAGCGCCGCATAGATGTCGATGAAATCCAGGTACTTGAGCTGCCGCTCCGGATCCGGTTCCAGATCCGCCAACCCACGCACCGCAGAAGCATAAACCTCAAGCTTCTCTTCCGAAGCGTAGGCCATGTTCGGCAGATTCAGCCGGGCCACCAGATTGCTGCTCTGGAAATGCTTGCGGGCGGGAATTCGCGGCAACGAATAGGCCAGGAACCTGAAGTCGAGATATGCCGCGGCATCCCCACCCAGCGTCAGCTGCTCCGGAAAGTCGCCCGCGTGCAGAAATACCCCCACCGGAACAACCCTCTGCGTGTCCAACAGCTCCGAGAGATCCAGGCAGTAATGCGCAAGGCGATGGATCGAGAACCGGGCAGGTTCGGTTTCCTCCTCGATCACGAACAGGATCGCTTCACGCCGGCCGTCCGGCCACTCCACCAGCAGCGGAACGTCCAGTTCCCGGAAGCCCTCACCCAGCCGTGCCTGCAACTGCTCCTGCCGCACCGGGGTCACCCGGGCCTCAGCATCAATGGCTTGCGCCTCGGCGGCCGCGAACAGCGCAATCGCTTCGCGAGGGTAATCGAGAATGAGATTCTTGAAGTTCTGGTCGTGCGTCATGCACCGGGACCCTCCGTCCTTGGCGGGATGGGTGAAGCCTATACGTTCCAACCACACGTTCCAATAGGCAGCGCCGCAAGCGTCGCTCGCGCGCACGGGCATGTCGGCCGGGCCGCCCGATCGGCGAAGACCGGCATACCTCGCTACCCGATCTCCTGCGTCACCCGGCACTTGGGATAACCAGAGCAACCCCAGAATTGCTGACCCGCACGGGCACCGCGGCGAACGTTGCGGATCACCATCGGACTACCGCAGGCCGGACACGAGCGCTCGGCGGAAGGATCCGCGCGCTTCTTCAGGTTGGTCACGTGGTTCCTGTGTGTCTCCAGCGACGGTCGCATACGGCCCGATTCCAGGCGGGAAACCAGTCCCTGGACTTCCTCCTCCGAAAAGACGCGCTCCTGGAACGACTTGATGTAACGAATGTATCCGAGGCCATGCTTCACGTTCGTCGGCATCGCCGTCTTGAACCGGCTGTCGCCCATGAAGACCACCACGGAGTGGACGGTATCGGACGGAACCCCGAGGATTTCTTCCACCGCCTTCACGTGCTTGTGGTTCTGCCGTAAGGGGTTCTGAAAGCGGAAGGTTTTTCGGAAGATCTTCTGCGTCCATTGCGGCTCCCTCTCGCCCCCGAAGATCCAGCCGCCCATGTTCTTCGTCTCGATCACGAAGATACCGAAGGGGGACACGATCACGTGGTCGACTTGAGTGGTGCCGTCACGCGTGCGCAGCGTGACATTGTGCAGCGGCACATAGGTGTCGGGATCCAGCAGCCTCCTGGCCAAAACGCGTACCACCAACTCTCCCAGATAACCTTTCACGGCTGGAAGAGCCAGTAACGCGAACAGAAGCCCTAGGACCGCAGGAATCGCAAACAGCCACCAAACCTGAGCGAAGGCCTGGACAATTGGAGTGATGAAATCCATGGGCGGCATCTCGGCCATTGAAAGCAACTCGGTTAGACCCGATTCAGCGACTCGCAGGCGTCAAGGAAACGGGGGTCAGGTCTCACATTCCAACACAGCGCATCAACAAAGAGTTGAATTGTGAGACCTGCCCCCGTCCCTTGCACATGGTTGCGGCAAATAGGCCACTCGATTGGGACCACCTCTCATGGGTTATTTTTCATAACCGTGGTTCGTCCATCACCTGCATCAGGGGTCAGCAGGCGCAGGATGAATAGCGCAAAATCGCGGCCGCGCTTGGGATCTTCCAACACCTGCATGGCGAGTTTTTCATGGTCGGTCATAGCGTCGAGGACGGTATCGGTGACGAGTTTGGGGAACAGGCCGTGCATCACCTGTTCGGGGCTGTGGTTCTGGACTTGGGCCATCACGGACTCGTCGCGCCGGATTCGATCGGCCACGCCATGGGCGAAGTGGAGCTTATCCTTGTCGCTCACTTCGGCGCCGAAGAGGTCGTTAAGCTGTTCGATGATCTCGGAGAGGCGTTTCTTTTCCGGGTCGTGGGGCTTGCCGGATCCGACATCGGACACAGGTCTCAGGCCGTCAAAGTCGCCCTCTTCTTCCCTGAGGTTCAGTTGTTGTTCGGCGCGCTTGTTCAGGCGGTAATGGGTCAGTTCCAGTTCCGACACGTCGAGCTCGTCTTCTTCGAGGTTCTCCACGCGCAGCAGCGGATGCAGTGCGCGGGCGTACACGCACAGTTCCTCCAGCTCGCGGTCCTCGAAGTCAACGATCTGGGAGAGGAACTCGTAGCTGCGCACGAAGCTCTGCAGGTTCTTGCGAAACAGGTCGAGCTCGTCGCGGGTGGTGTGGGCGTCTTTCAGCTCCTGCTCGGCGCGGTGCAGGCCAGTCTTGTCGCCGTCGCGCTCGGCCTGCGCGTGGGCGGCCTTCCATGTCTGGATCTGTTCCAGCACGGCCTTGTAGCGGCTGGTATAGCGTTCCTTCGCGGGCTGGCAGTAGTAGCTAAGCTGGCTGGCATTCACGTTGGGGTTGAAGAAGGCGCGTGCGAAGTTCTCGACCTCATCCCAGTGATAGATGCCTGAGGCATCCAGGGTGCGCTGCAGGTCGTACACCACGTTTGGGTCAGAAATGTCGGCCAGCTCGGCCTTGTTGTAATACGGGCGGAAGGCTTCGAGGATATCCTCGGCATCGTTGAAGAAATCGAGGACGAAGGTGTTCTCCTTGCCGGGGAAGGTCCGGTTCAGGCGCGAGAGCGTCTGCACGCATTCCACGCCTTGCAGCTTCTTGTCCACGTACATCGCGCAGAGCTTGGGCTGGTCGAACCCGGTCTGGAACTTGTTGGCGACGATCATCACATTAAACTCAGCAGTGTTGAAAGCCTCGGCCAAGTCGCGGCCCTGCAAATCCGGGTTCAGCAGCGTGCTGTATTCGGTCACTTCCTGGGGAATCACACCATCCGGCGGCACGGAGCCCGAGAACGCCACCAAGGCATACACACCGCTATAGCCCTTCTCCTGGATGTACGCACGCATCGCCAATGCGTAGCGCACCGCCTCCTGCCGGCTGCCGGTCACCACCATTGCCTTCGCCTGCCCGTCGAGGAGGTGGCGCACGTTGGCGCAAAAGTGCTCAACGATGACCTCCACCCGTTGCGAGATGTTGTACGGGTGCAGTCGCACCCAGCGGGCGAGCTTGGTCGCGCCCTTCCGCGATTCCACTTCCTGGTCATCGCCATGGGGGTGCGCGAGCTTCCAGGCGGTGGCATAGGTGGTGTAGTTCTTCAGCACGTCGAGGATGAAGCCTTCCTCGATAGCCTGGCGCATCGAATACAGATGGAACGGCTCGGGCTTGTTGTCGGCCGAGGGCGGAAGATCGGAGTTTGGCGGGCGTCCGAACAGCTCCAGGGTCTTCGCCTTGGGGGTGGCGGTGAAGGCGTAGTAGCTGATGCGGTCGGAGGGCCTGCGCGCGGCGACCGCCGCATCCATGAGCTCTTCGGCACTGATCTCTTCGCTCTCCAACTTATCCGCGCCCAGGATCGCCTTCAGCTTGGTCGCGGATGAGCCGGTCTGCGAGGAATGCGCCTCGTCGGCGATCACCGCGTAGCGCCCGGCGGCCAGATCCGGACGCTTGTCCAATGCATCGAATAGCGCCGGAAAGGTCTGGATGGTCACGATGATGATGCGCGTCTGCGCGGCCAGCGCCTCGGCCAGTTGCTCCGACTTGCTCTGGTTGCCGAAATCGCGGGTGATCGGCCGCACCACCCCATGGGCGTGCTCGAACTGGTAGATGGTCTCCTGGAGCTGGCTGTCCAGCACCGTACGGTCGGTGACCACCACCACGGAGTTGAAGAGCTTCTGGCCGTTCTCGTCGTACAGCGAGGCGAGCTGGTGCGCGATCCAGGCGATGGAGTTCGACTTGCCGGAACCCGCGCTGTGCTGGATCAGGTAGCGCTGTCCGGCGCCCTCCTCGCGTGTGGCCTCGATCAGCTGGTTCACCACATCCCACTGGTGAAAGCGCGGGAAGATCAGGGCCTCCTTCTTACTGCGCTTGCCGTGGAAGTCCTCGACCGTCTTCTGTTCCAGATGCAGGAAGCGCCCCACTACCTTCAGCCAGGCATCGGGTTGGAAGACTCGTTGCCACAGGTAGCCGGTCGCGTAGGAATCCGCATCGGGGGGTGCCGGGTTGCCAGCCCCGCCGTCTTCGGCTCCCTGGTTAAAGGGCAGGAAGAGAGTGTCCCTGCCGGCCAGGCGGGTGGTCATCGCCACTTCGTACTGGCTTACCGCGAAGTGCACCAACGCCCCGCGCTTGAAGCTCAGCAGCGGCTCGGGTTTGCGTGTGATCGGGTCCTTTACCGGGCGGTCACGGCGGTACTGGCGCTTGGCGTTCTCCACCGACTGCTTGAACTCGCTCTTCAGCTCCAGTGTCGCGGAGGGGATGCCGTTGACAAACAACACGAGGTCCAGTCGCGGGTTGTACTCCCCGCTGCGTGCATGCGGAGAGTACGGCACCTCCGGCACCACGCGCAGTCGGTTGGCGCGGTAGCGGGCCAGAGACTCGGGATTCATGCCGTGGTCGGGCTTGAAACTGCACAGATCCAGCTTCACCCCCGGCGTCTTGATGCCATGGCGCAGTACATCCAGCGCGCCGCCCCTATCCAACTCGCGTGTGACTGCGCGCACCAGGGCCCGTTGCGGGTCCCGCGGGTTCTTCGCGGCGAACTTCTCCCAGCGCTCCGGCCAGGCCTCCTGCAGGTAGCCGATCAGGTCCTCGGTGTACAGGGCGTTGGCGGTGTCAAAGCCGATCGCCGGACCGGTCAACCAGCCATCGGCGGTCATCGCGTCGATGATGTCCTGCTGGAACCGGGTTTCCCTGCTGTCCGCCATGAATCCGTCCTGTCGTCTGTCGTAATTGCTCGAGCCATCCGCAAACTTGAAATCCAGGCCCGCCAGCGCCTACCCTAAGGCCAATGGATCGGGAATGCTCGATCGACAAGGGGCCTCGGCGAACGCGTCGGGGCCCCTTGCTTTGTGCTACGGATAGACCTTCAGACCCCAACCATCGATGTTTCCGCCCCGGTCACGACGGAACTTCCGACTCAGAGTCTCGTAGGCTCGGTTGGCCTGTTCTGGAGCCAGCAGATGCCGGCCGATCGGACGCGCGACCATGTCGGCGAGCTGCAAGCCCGCCGAGTTCGTCAGTTTGTTCGCCAACACCAAATCCAGGCTCTCCCCCAGTCCCTCAAGGCGCGAGCGATCAAGGATCCGGCGAAATTCCAATTCCAGCGCCGCGTCCTCCTCGCGCCCACGTTGCTCGAACACCACATGCGTCAGCCGCTTGCGTTGACCTTGCGCCTGCAATTCCATGTAGACGCGCTCGAGTCCGAACTCCATGGCCACATGGTAAGGGTTCTCGCCATCGCCATGCCGATCCCTGAACCGCCGCTTGTCAATGCAGCTCGCAACCAGCGTGAATGGTGACTCTTCCATCACCCGAGAAAGATCCGTTAGAAAAGACCGCCGCACCTCGGCATTAAGCAGGATGTTGAAAGGACCCTTGGATTTCCGGATCTCTGCTTCGTGGAACACCACCATGTCGTGGCCGAAATATCGGAACTTCAGCTCCTGGAGCTTCGGGACGACTTGCTCGAGGTACATCTGTTTGTGCAGCAGGCAGAATGCCAGCACGAAGACGGGATACTCGGGATTGATATGGCGCAACCCGTGGTCGCCACTCTCGTCCACGTAGACGATGTAATCGCTGAACTGCCTGCTTCTCTCCCCCACAGCGCCCATTACCCTCCCGCTTCCGTCCCCTTGGCGGCCGCGTCCACCACCTGTTCCTGCCATTCGGCATAGGTCTGGCCCGAGCCCTCGCGCTTCCATTCGGTACGGCCGTTGGCCGCTCTGCCGACAACCATGGCCGCGGCAGCGCTGGGGCTCGAGAATGCGTAGTCGCGGGAGAATCGCAACAGCCCCTTCTCGTCCTCGACCAGTACGCCTTCCTCGCACAGTTGCTGGTGCAGGCGCTCGTAGTGGTGGCCCCGCGCTGCCCACTCCCCGCGCGCGTGCGAACCCTTCAGGACGAAAAACTCGCCCTCCACCTCCTGCCCGTACGCCGTAATGGCGTGCTTGGGAAGCGTCAGGCGGAACCTTGGCGATTCCGGAATCTGAGATCCGGAACCGACGGCCCCTACCACCGCATCCCGCGAAGGCGGGCGGCTGGCATCACGCAGAAATTCGAAGCCGAGCACGGGCAACACGGTGCGGATCTGGTCCAGGAAGAAGGCCATGTCGGCCTGGTCGGCCTCGGG
>PWRV01000225.1 GCA_003563455.1 Thioalkalivibrio sp. | reverse complement strand
GATCAATGGTGGCGGAGGTGGTTCGGCTCGGGGAAACGCCTGGGGTGGCCCGGAGCCATGCCAGTTAGCGTGAAAGTCACGTATTTCTCCCCTCTCCCGCTTGCGGACAAGGTGCCCAAGGCCCGGGGACAGATTTGCAAATCTGTCCCCGGGGCGCCGGGAGCGACTCGAACCGCCGTAGGCGGGCCCGAAGGGCGGAGGGCAGGATGCCCGGAGTAACGGGGCCGGGGGTGAGGGCCCGGCCCGGCGCTGAGCCCCCACCCCAACCCTCCCCCGCAAGCGGGGGAGGGAGCTTTCATGGTCCCGGGTGGCGCAGAGGGCCATGAGAGTTAGCGACTTGCGGCCGCGAGGCGGCGAGGGGTCTGTGCCTGTGAGCCCTCGCGGCCGGGCGGCCGGTGCCGAGCGTGAACGCGGTACCGGTCAAAGTTCGGCCGGATCGAGCAGTTGCCGGCTGAGCCGGTCGGCGGCCTCCAGCGGTGATGGCGGCAGGATCTCGAGCGACCGGGAGCCGTTCAGATCGGCGAGGCCGCGGGCGCCGTCGCCCGCGAGGAAGGCGGGCACGCCCTCGGCCCGGAGCAGCCGTTGCAAACCCTCGAAGGCGCCGCTCTGGAGCGAGCGCGAGGGGGTGTGAACGACGATGGCCGGCGCATCGAGCTGCTCGGTGAGCGCCTGCATCGCCCCCGGTGACAGCACGTCCTGGAGCGGGAGCACGCGCAGACCCTGCCGGGCGCTCGCGAGCAAAAGCAGCAGCCCGCTCAGCCGGCGATGGCCGCTGGCCGGGACCACGCACGGGCAGGTCGGGCCCTCGCACAGCAGCAGCGCGGAGCGCAGTTGGTCGGACAGCGAGGTGACCGCCCACGCAGTGAAGACCGCGAAGCGCGCCTCGTCGAGCGGATCGTGCCGTGCGGCCTCGCGCAGGGTCTCGTAGGCCTCGAGGAAGGGCCGCTGGTGCACTCCCTCCCACCCGTGGCGCATCAGCAGTCGCGCGTAGCTGCGTTCCAGTTGCACGGTGTCGAGCGCCCGCGTGGCGTCCAGCAGCGTGTCGGCAATCGGATCGAGCACGTGCGGCGCGACCCCGCCGCCCGGGCGATCCGCGTGCAGGCCCGAGGCGGTATCGTCGGGCACCCGCGGCGCGTGCCGATCCGCGCCATTGCCGCCGGCAGCGCCATTGCTGCCCACGGCAGGCGTCTCGTGCTGCAGGACCCGGCCCACCTGGGAGACCGCGACACCCTCGTCGAGCAGTTCCAGGATGCGGCGGATGCGCGCGATGTCCTCGCCGCTGTAGAGACGGTGTCCCTTGGGCGTGCGCAACGGGCGGATCAGCCCGTAGCGGCGCTCCCACGCGCGCAGGGTGACCGGGTTGATCCCGGTCTCCGCGCAGACATGACGGATCGGGTAGAGGCCGTCGCCGGAGGGCAGATCGTTGTCGGTAGGGGCGGGCATGAGGGGATTGTACAACATTTGTACATAAATTCCACAGCCATGTGACGTGGGCGGCCCGCCCTCTGGCAGAGAGGCTCGTGGGCATCGGCCGCGAGGCTGGATCCCGGCTGGAAGCCGCTCCTGACTGGCATGGCTCCGGGCCAGCCCGAAGGATGCCAGGTCCAGCCACGGATGGGCACGGATCAACACGGATCGGGTTTCGATCAAAAAAGAGCCGTGTTCATCTGTGTCCATCCGTGGCTTTTGTTTCACGCTAACTCTCATGGCCCTTTGCGCCACCCGGGACCATGAAAGCTCCCTCTCCCGCTTGCGGGGGAGGGTTGGGGTGGGGGCTCAGCGCCGGGCCCGGCCCTCACCCCCGGCCCCGTTACTCCGGGCATCCTGCCCTTCGCCCTTCGGGCCCGCCTTCGGCGGTTCGAAATCCGCTCCCGGCGGATTTGTCCGCTCGCGGGAGAGGGGAGCAATGCGTGACTTTCACGCTAAGCGCGTCGGGCGGGTCGCCGATCGGGGGGGCTTCCCGGGGAATTTTCAGGGCGTCGGAGGGATCCATGGAATGCGCATTCATTTTTGTGGACGGTGACCGATGATCCATTCCTCGATGCGACCGCGCCGGCCGGCCTCGCGCCTTGTCGGCGCGCTGGCCGCGGTCGCGCTGGCGGCGCTCACGTTTCCGGCGCCGTCCCTGGCGGACACGCATGCGGCGCTGCAGCAGAGCATCTCGCCCTACCTGCGTCTGCATGCCGACGATCCGGTGCACTGGCGGGAGTGGAATCCGGAAATGCTCGAGGAGGCGCAGCAGACCGACCGGCCGCTGCTGATCTCCAGCGGCTACTACGCCTGCCACTGGTGCCACGTGATGCAGGAGGAGAGCTTCAAGGACGCCGGCATTGCCGAGCGGCTGAACCGGGACTTCATCCCGGTGAAGATCGACCGCGAACTGCATACGGCGCTGGATCACTACCTGATCGAGTTCCTGCGTGCCACCCGGGGCATCGCCGGCTGGCCGCTGAACGTGGTGGTACTGCCCACCGGCGACGCGGTGGCCGGCGTGGTCTACGCGCCGCGTGACGATTTTGCGCGCTTCCTCGACGGCATCACGGAACAGCGGCGCCGGGACGGCGAGGCCCTGGCAGCGCTCGCGCGCGCGGCGCGGCTGGAACTCACCGAGCGCCTGCGCGCCGGCGAGGAGCCGCTGTCGGCCACCCGGGCGCAGCGTCTGCCGCAGGCGCTGTGGGCGGCGATGGAACGCGAGGCGGACTTTCTCGCCGGCGGTTTCGGCGACCAGTCGAAGTTTCCGCGTGCCCCGGAACTGCAGGCCCTGTTGCAGGCTCGGGAGACGGGCCGTGCGCCGCCGTGGGCGGACGAGTTCCTCGAGGTCACGCTCGACGAGATGGCGCGTGCCGGGTTGCGCGACGTCCTGGGCGGGGGCTTCTTCCGCTATTCCGAGACGCCGGACTGGGGACGTCCGCACTTCGAGATCATGCTCGAGGATCAGGCGCAACTGGCCCAAGTCTACCTCCGCGCGGCGCGGCAGTTCGACCGCGACGACTGGGCTACTGTCGGACGCGATGCGCTGGACTTCGTGCTGCGCGACATGGCGCTGGACACCCCCGAGACCTTTGCCTCGGCGCTGTCGGCCATTGACGAGGCCGGGCGCGAGGGCGGCGTGTACCTGTGGACGCAGGCGCAGGTGGAGGAGGCACTGGCCGGACACCCGGAGCCCGAACTGGTGCGGACCTGGTTCGGGCTGGACGGGGCACTGCGCTTCGATTACGGCCACCTGCCGCTGGAGACGGGCGGTCTCGACGCGATCGCCGCGCGCTTCGACCTGGAGCCGGAGGCGGCCGCGAGCCTGATCGAGGCGGGGCGCCGTGCGCTCAGGAGCCACCGCGACGCCCGCGGCCTGCCGCGCGACGAGAAGGCGCTGACCGGCTGGCACGGGCTGCTGCTGTCCGCGTTTGCCGAGGTCGCGGATCACCCGTCGCTGGGTCCGGCGGGCGCAGCGCTGGCCGCACGCCTGCAGGCCACCGCGGAGGATCCCGAGGATCTGGCCCTGCTTCTCGACCTGCCGCCCGAGCGTGCGGGTGCCGCCGAACTTTCCGATTACGCCGATCTCGCCCAGGGGCTGCACGACTGGTCGGTGGCCACCGGGAGCGGTCCGGACGCCCGTGTCACCGCCTTGCTCGAGACCGCCTGGTCGCGCTTCCGCGATGCCGACGGCTGGAAGGCGCTCAAGGAACAGCCCCTGCCGGGCATGGTCTCCCAGCGATTCCATCCGGCGGTGCACCGGCCGTCGCCCACGACCCGCATGCTCGGCCTGACGCAGGCCTACGCCGATCAGAGCGACGTGCTCGCCGAGCACCTGGAGGCCATCGACCCGCGCCCGGGCCGGGCCGTCGAGACCACCCCGCAACAGCATGCCGGCCTGATCCTTCTGGTGACCGGCGACTGAGGGCCCGCGCCGCGATCCGGCACGGCCGGGAACGGCGCGTGTTCCGTGATGGTGCAGCGTGTCATGCATGGCGCACCACGGTTGGGCGATACTCGGCGCCATGACTTCGATTCACCGGGTCAAAACGGGACCGGTTCCGGCTGGCCGACGGACGCGAAATCGCCGGGGGACGGCGGCGTCCGGGGCCTGCGGGACACGCTCCCGGCGTTCCCCGAAGCGCTTTCTGCGCCGGGCACGAGCCGTCATGGGCGATCGGGGCGGACCCGCTTTCTCCGGGCATCAGGTATGATAGCTCTGGTCCAGCATGGAACAACGTCGGATTACGCTGCACGGTTTCAGGGCGGCTTCACCGGCATCCTGTATTGGCATCAGCTCGATGCCCTGTGGAAACGGTTGCGCGCCAGCGGTGACGGCCATTGGTATGTCTATGCCGTCGGCGCCGCGCCGCCCGAACAACCGGTGACGGCCGCGGAGCTCGAGCGTTTCATCACCGAGATCGATCACCTGCTGCGCACGGAGCACGACTTCGACTACTGCGGCGTGGTCTACGTGGACGCGATCGAGTCCCCGGAGATGGTGAAGATCTATGATCCGAACCACCTGGGCTCGAGCTGCGGATCCTCGGGCCTGCGGGTGCTGCCGGGCTGGGTCGTCTCCCGTCTGCCCCCGGTGGACCTGAAAGCGACGGTCCCATTGCCCCGGTCCCGCCGCCGCTGGTGGCAGGCGATCTTCCCCGGCTGATCCGGGGTCGGATTCGCGAGCACAACGGACCTCTGGTCGTCGCGAAGAGGCCCGCCGTGGTCACGTCCTGCAGGCGTCGATGAGGCGGCGGGGTGCGCCTTGCCAGAGCAGGCCGGAGACCACCGTGTTGGTGTCAGCGACGATCCGCACCGCGGGCGCTGCGGTGTTGGGTGCGGACCGCGTCAATTTCCGCTTGCACCTCATCGGCCGTCAATGGCGGAAGATTCAAGGCGTCGAGACGGGCCATGGCCTCGGCGAGTCGGCGGCTGGCTGCCGCCGTTGCACGCTCATCGCGGCTCCTCAGGAAGTCCACGAAATCCTCGACTTCAGACAAGCGCTGCGGGGGAAGGGCTTTCAGCTTTTCGAGCAAGCGTTCCGGGGAAGTGCTCATTGGACGCCTCGTGGCGGATTGGTGCACGACGTGCGCGGGCCAGTTGCGAGTGCCGTGTCGCCCATACGGTAGCACAGCCATCCGTGTCCCGCTGTTGCCCGCTGGCCCCGCATTCACGCGGGTGTGCTCCTGCATCACGACGAACGTCCGGACGCCCCAACGGGAGCGGGCCGCGCCCGCAAACGCCCGCAAAGCGGGCGGCATTGATGGTGCCGGGTTCGCGCGCGGGACGCGCTCGTAAGCGGTCGGCGGGTTTTTCGGGAGGCGGATCCGGTCTACACGAGGCGCTGCAGGCACTCGAGGTAGGCGCTTTCGTCGGGCTGGGTGCCGGCGCGCTGGGCCTCCCAGAGTGCGCGGCCGAGGCATTCGATCATCCGGTGTTCGGCCTCCATCGCGCCGAGGCGGTCGCTCAGGCGCTGGTGGATGGCGCGGATGCCGAGGGGGCGGTCGGTGCCGGCCTGTTCGCGGATGCTCAGGTGCATCGCGAGGTGCAGAAAGGGGTTGGACTGGCCGGACTCGGGCGGGAATTCCGCGCCGAGGGCGCGCTCCCGGTCGTCGAGCAGCGCGTGATACTCGGGGTGCTCGCGGATCAGGGCGACCAGTGCCGCCTCGAGCGGCTCCAGCGGCTGGCCGCTGCGGCCCTTCTCCCAGGCCTGGACGAATTGCTCGCGTAGCTGGTCTCGGTTGCCGAACATCAGTGTCTCCGGGGTTGGCGGCGCGTCAGTCCGTCCCGGCGACCGCGGGCAGCGGCCCGGGCGCGGTCTTGTCGCGGTATTCGCAGAGGTCGTGGATCACGCACTGCTCGCACAAGGGGCGGCGGGCGCGACAGGTATAGCGGCCGTGCAGGATCAGCCAGTGGTGCGCGTCGCGGCGGAACGCCGCCGGGGTGAAGCGCATCAGCTTGCGCTCGACCTCCAGCGGTGTCTTCCCCGGTGCCAGGCGGGTGCGGTTGGCGACCCGGAAGATGTGCGTGTCCACGGCGATCGTGGCCTCCCCGAACGCGGTGTTCAGCACCACGTTCGCGGTCTTGCGCCCCACGCCCGGCAGACCCTCTAGGGCAGCACGGTCGCGGGGCACTTCGCCGCGATGATCCCGGACCAGAATCTCGCAGGTCCGGATGATGTTCGCGGCCTTGCTGTTGAACAGGCCGATGGTCCGGATGTGCGCCTTCAGGCCCTCGAGCCCGAGTTCGAGGATGGCCTCGGGGGTGTTCGCGACCGCAAAGAGCCTGCGGGTCGCGCGATTGACCCCGACATCGGTGGCCTGGGCGGACAGGATCACCGCGACCAGCAGCTCGAAGGGCGTGCGGAATTCGAGTTCGGTGGTGGGCGCGGGATCGAGCGCGCGCAGGCGCTCGAAGATCTGGCGCCGCTTGTGCGCGTTCACGCCAGATCTGCCGCGCGCTCAGACGTGCCGGAACATTCCGACATCGGGCGAGGCTTCGCGCGGATTGCTCTTGGCCTCCTCGCGCAGAGAATCCAGCATCGCCTGGTGGTCCTCTTCCAGCTTGTGCATCGCGTCGCTGTCGAGTTTCGGCAGGATCACGTTGCTGATCACCGAGCCGAGTTCGTCCATCGCGACCGCCCAGTATTTTTCATTCAGGTGGAAGGAATGACGGGCGTGGGTGCCCATCGGATAGTGGTCGAACTTCACGCCCATCGTCACCGACAGGTCCGGGTCGTTTTCCACGAACTGCTTCGCGTAGTCGAACCACCACTTGTAGTACTTCTCCTGAAGTTCGTCGTTGAAGCCGTTGTTTTCGAAAAAGGCGGCGATGGTGCCGCGCGGTGCGAGGCCATAGCGCGTGCCGCGCTTGCCGGCGAAGGGGAAGTGTCCAGCCATTGCATGCTCCTGCACTTGGGGGTCAGCGGGCCGCTTGCCCGGATGCGAACATTAAAGCCCTCTTATTTTACGTGCATAACGGCGCAGGATGCCATGACCACAATCGCAATCCGGTCGGGCACCCGGGCCCCCCGTCGCGCCCTCTACGCCCGCCTGAAGGAGCGGCGCGCAGGAGCGGCCCGTAGCAGCGGCTTCCAGCCGCGATGGCCCTGGGCAGCCAACGGGACGCCGCATCGCGGCTGGAAGCCGCTCCCAGTGCGCCCGTGGAGGCGCATTCTCAGCACGGTGAGAGTCCGTGT
>PWRV01000064.1 GCA_003563455.1 Thioalkalivibrio sp. | reverse complement strand
CCGGGATGCAGAGGCGGCGAATCGACAAGGGAGTCGATCAACCGGATTTCGCCGACGCCGGATTCAGACTGCGGCGCCGCGCCCTGTCGGTCCGGGTGCGAAAGCTGTGCCCGGTACAGACCGGATGCCAGATACGCGAGGTTCAGGCCCAGCAACAGTAATAATATCCAGCGCATCCTCACCATGGAGTGCCCCTCTCTGCCCGACGGGGCTGCAGATGGCACCACATTCCGTCGAAGACCAGCCCCGGCACCCGGTGCACCGGCCGATCGAGCAGGCTCGACAGCCAGCCCGCATCGCCACCGGTCAGCCACCACTCCATATCCCCGCTCGTTTCGGCGGTCTGTGAGCCGACCCGCTGTACCGCGCCTGCCAAACCCAGCACCCAGCCACGCAGCAGGGCCTCGCCGGTATCGTGACCCGGCAACACGCCTGAATCCACCGGCAATGACTCGGGTGCCTGCCGCAGCGTGGGCGCCACCTCGGTCTGAAGGGCCTGCGGAAACAGCCGATTGACGGCCGCCAGCCCCCCGCGCAGGCCCGGCAGAATGTAGCCGCCCAGGTGCCGCCCGGCCGCTCCCAGAAGATCCACGGTCACGGCGGTACCGGCATCAACAACCACCGCTGGTTTCCGCGTCCGGGCCACCACCCCCAGCAGTGCGCAGTAGCGATCCGCCCCGAACTGGTGCAAGTCGTAATCCAGCCGCAGGCCTCCAGGACCGTCTGCGCGGGGCCGGACGCTGACGACCGGCACCGCCCCGTAATGGGCGCGAAGGGCCGCCCGGAGGCTTTCTTCGCGCTCGGCTGCACCGACGCGCGCCATCCAGACCGCCTGGGGCTGGCACTGTGGCAGCTCCGGTGCAGTCCCCGATGGGCTCCAGTCTTGCCGACCGGTCTCCAGCACGAGACCGGCCGCGGAGCGGGTCTGCCACTTGAGGCTGCTGCTACCGAGGTCAAGCAGCAGGATCTCAGGCATGATCCACCCGCCGAACCGAGACTTCGCCGGAGTACAGCCGTTCAAGACCGCCCCGCCCTTGCAGCAGCAGGGCGCCATCCACCGGGTCCACCCCGGCTGCGACACCTTCCTTGCCGGAGTCCGTTACGCGAACGCGCTGCCCGAACAGATGGTCGAGGCGACGGTAATCCTCGATCACCGGGGGCAGCCCGTCCTGCGCGAAGGCGTCCCAGGCCTGCACGATCTCCACGAGGACCGCCTGCAGCAACGCCGCAAGGTCCGGTGCACCGGACGAGGAAAGATCACCGAGGTCCGCAACCGGCCGATCGACACCGAGAGCGGACGCGTCCCGCCAATTCAGACCCACGCCCGCCACCAGGGCCGGCGGACGTTCCGCGGCACGTGGCCGCGCCTCGATCAGGATTCCCGCCAGCTTGCGTCCATCGGTGGTCACCAGATCGTTGGGCCACTTGAATCCGAAGCCGTGCAGTTCGCAGCGCTCCAGCCCGCGCGCCAGGCCGACGCCGATCGCAAGGGCGAGGGCCGGCGACGGGGTCTCCCCGGGGGCCAGTGCGCGCGCGACGGAGAAGGTCAGGCTGGAGCCGGTCGTCGATACCCACGCGCGGCCGCGGCGGCCCTTGCCGGCGGTCTGCTCGCGCACGATACAGAACCGGTAGGCGTCGTTCACCAGTGCCGGGCTGTCGAGCAGCCGCCGATTGGTGGAATCGACGCGCGGCAGAAACTCGAAACCGGACCACCGGCCCGGCAGTTCCTTCTCCAGCTGCACTGGCAGCCGGTCCATGGCCGCCATCCACGAAACCAGTGAATCGTCAGTCACGTCGGGCTAGAATGATGAGATGAACCGTGGACATGTCACCAGGGCGTTGCTGCTGCTCCTTGTCGGCGGCCTGTGGCTCTGGTCCGCAAAGGCCGTGGCGGAACTGTACACCTACCTCGATGCCGACGGCACCCGAGTGTACACGGACCAACGGCCCACCGGCGGGGTGAGCTATCGCCGGGTGGGCATCGCGGGAAGCGGGAACCCGGCCAACCGCTCGGGTGGAGAGCTGTTCGTCTACGAGCTTCCGAGCGGAGAGCGGCTGGTCACCAACCAGCGCGACGAGAGATTGACGCTGATCGCCACCTACGGCCGGCCGACGGCCTCCGTCCGCTGCCGGCTTTCTGCCGACGAAGTGATGCCTCTCGGTTCCGGTCCCTTCGACGGCATCATCGTTCGCGAGGCTCAAAAACGGAATCTGGACCCCCTGCTGGTCAAGTCGGTGATCTGGGTGGAATCCTGCTTCGACCAGTACGCCGTATCACGGGTCGGAGCTCACGGCCTGATGCAGCTGATGCCCGCGACTGCCGCCGAGCTGGGGGTCAGCGACCGCTTCGACCCGGCGCAGAATATCCGCGGCGGGGTGACGTATCTCGCGTGGATGCTGGAGCGATTTGACCAGGACCTTGATCTGGCACTCGCCGCGTACAATGCCGGGCCGGGTGCGGTGGAGCGCCACAGAGGCATCCCGCCCTTCGCAGAGACGCGCAACTACATCGAACGGGTTAATGCGCACTACCGCCTGCACGCAGTTGCATCCCGCCAGGACGGGACACGAGCCGCCGCAAACTGAAGGCCCGACCGGGCGCCTGGGCACCGAATCGTCTTCGTGGCCGAGTGACGATCGCCTCGCAGATCACTCAGGCCCGGGCAATCAACCGCAGCAGCGAAAGCAGAATCACTGCCCCGACCGTAGCCATCAGGAACAGACCGCCCAGCCCGGTCAGGCCGATACCCAGAGCCGAGAACACCCAGCCACCCAGAAAGGCACCGAGAATTCCGACCAGCACGTTCACCAGGATGCCCTGTCCGCCTCCGCGAACCACCACGCCGGCAATCCAGCCGGCGAGGCCGCCAACCACGAAAAACACCAGAATCTGCATCGCCGACATGTTCAGCCTCCCGGAATCTAGTCTTCAGCGGTCCCACATCACGTAGGTATCGGCCTTCGCGGCAGCCTCCAGCAGTTGCACCAGCGGCAACGCACGATGTGCCAGACTGACCTTGTCGGCGTCCCGTCTGGTCTCTTCGGGAGCCGGCGGCAGAGTCTCGCCGCCCCGTTCGTCGATCGCCGCGCGCAGGCGCTCGAGAGCCCGCGGCACATCTTCGGCAGCGATCGCGCTCGGTACAGTTGGACTGTGTCCCATGTGTTCGATCAGTGCCAGCGCAACATCACCGAACATGGTGATATCGCTGTAGGCGGGCGTGCGGAAGGTGACCAGCATGGAAACGTCTCGCTGCAATAGCCGGATTCCAGCATAACCCAAGCTCTTGATGATCACGAAAGCTCCGCCGGTGGTTTCCCGGCGCCCGATCGGCGAGAGGGCTCGCCTCCTCCACGCAAGCAGCCTTTGCGGAGCTTTCGTGATCATCGGCCAACCCATGCCCGTGCCGTCGCCCCGGCGCATCCGTGCCGCGCAGCACCGGAAAAAGAGCGCGTGCGACGCGCTCCGGGGATGCTCAGCGCATGAACGGCATCATGATGGATTCGGGGCGCGTGAACCGGTTCATGTCGTGCGCCATGCGGCTGATGTCGCTCGCCATGCGCGCCATGTTCTGGCTCATGCTGCCCATGGTCTGGTTCATTGCGCCCATGTTCTGGTTCATTTGCCCCATGTGCTTGTTCATCTCGGTCATGCTCTGGTTCATGGTCGTCACGCTGTCGGTCATCACCGTCATGCTGTCCTGCACCTGACCGAGAGACAGGGTCATTCCAGCGGTGTTGGCATCCATGCTGGAGACGCTGCTGTCCATCGACTCGATCACGCGGACAAGCGTCGAGATTTCGCCGGTCATGGTCGCGATGTTTTCCGACAGATCCGCGATGTTTCCGGACATTGCGTCGAGGTTGACCTCCATGGCCGGGTCGATGCTGCGGGCCATGGTGGACATATCGCCAGTGAGGTTGTAGATCAGGTAGAAACCCGACAGCGACATCAATCCGATGATCAGCACCGAGGGGTACACGAGGCGCTCGAAACGGCGCATGGTGCCCTCGAAGGCCCGGAAGAAATTGGTCAGCGCGATCTCGAGCTTGACCATCGCCTTCTGTTCCGGCGACAGATTCTTGTAGTCCGGTGCGAAGGTGCGTGGGTCCTTTTCGAACATCCGTGATGCCTCGACAACGTTAGGGCGTATTCATTCTCCGCCGCAGCCTCCGCGACGGCCGGCGGTTTGTGGGCAGCCCCCTACCCGCGCGGGGATCAACTTTGACGGCTCACGTCACCGTGAGCCTATCCTTGATGTTCCGGGCACCTGCAGCCGTGAACGGCGCACGCACGCTAAGGCAACAAATTCAGACCCATACAGAGGAATCTAGACTTTCCACCCCAAATCGTCAACGAGCGTCACAAAGCGTAGGGTGCCAGCGGCCTAGTGCCGGACCCGATCCATGCGGCGTGCGCGGCACAGTGGGCAACGGCCGCCCGGTTCATTGCCGCACGGACCCATTGGCGGAGAAGGTGGGATTCGAACCCACGAGGGACTCGCGCCCCTGCCGGTTTTCAAGACCGGTGCATTCAACCGCTCTGCCACTTCTCCCGGAAGCGATCTTCCCGCGGGGTTATTCTGTGTGCTCGGGCACCGGTTTACAAGCGCAGAGCCGCGTAATAGATAGATTATCGTCTATCTCCGGGATTACCATTTTTCATTGGCAGTGAAACCGGGCGGCCCATATGCTCACGACCCGTTGGAGAAGTGCTGCGAAGGCGATTGGGAACCCGGCTCGAACCGAACCGTCTGCGACGTTCGATTCCAACGGCACTTCCCCGTGCCTCCGGGGGTTATACTTGCGGGCGCCGTGCGACTGGCCCTGTCATCGGGAGCGGTCGCTCGTCAGACTCCTTCTTGTCTGGGCATGCCTGGAGAAGCTCGCCGCGCAACACCCCGCTGTGCGCTCTCAGTCTGAATCAAGGTCCCCGAAATGAATCCTATCCTGCTTCGCATCTTTCCGTTCCTGCGCTGGCAGCGGCCAAACCGGGACATCCTGAAATCCGATCTGTCCGCGGGTCTGGCGGTGGCTCTGGTCCTGGTACCGCAATCGATGGCCTACGCTCAACTGGCGGGGCTGCCACCGGTATACGGGTTGTATGCGTCGTTGCTGCCAGTGATTGTAGCGGCGCTCTGGGGATCCTCGAACCATCTGGCAACAGGGCCGGTAGCCGTCGTGTCACTGCTCACCGCAACGGCCCTGATCCCGCTCGCAAGCCCGGGCTCGGGCGAATTCATTGTCCTGGCCATCGTCCTCGCGTTCCTGGTCGGCACCATCCAGTTGTCGATGGGGCTGCTGCGCATGGGCGCTCTGGTGAGCTTCATCTCTCATCCGGTCATCGTCGGGTTCACCAATGCCGCGGCATTGATCATCGGGCTTTCGCAACTCAACAAACTGCTGGGCGTACCCATCGATACCACCGGTCATTTCCTCGTTGGCCTGTGGGGGGTGCTCACTGAATTGCCGCGGCTGCACTGGCCGACTCTCGCCTTTGGCGTCGGCGCGATCCTGATCATGGTCGGCCTCAGGCGTTTCGTGCCGAAGGTTCCCGGCGTGCTGGCTGCAGTGGTGGTCCTGACATTCCTGAGCTGGATGTTCGGCTTCGAGCGGAAGACCGAGGTGGAAATCTCGCAGGTCTCGCCGCCGGAGGTTGCGACCCAAATCGCCGCCTGGTCCGAGTTGAAGGACGAGCGGGCCGGACTCGATGCCCGCATCCGCGCCCGCGAGGCGGAAATCGAAACGGCCGCCCCGGCCGAAGCGGCGGCGCTGCGTTACGAAGCCGAACTCCTGCGCATCGAATACGAAGAGGTCCGGCAGCAGATCCGGGAGACCGAGCGGGAGCTGCGCGACACCCGCCTGGTGCGACTTGCCGACGGTGATGAGGTCCCACGCGCCTTCGTCGCCGTGGATGCGGTCGAGCCGGATCAGGAAACCCGTGGACCGCGCTGGCGCATCGACGGGGTGGAAGACGCCACCGTCCAGCTGAACGCCGGCGGCACTGTGGTCGGCAATATTCCCGCCGGCCTGCCGAAACTGGCCATGCCGGAACTGAGTTACACCACCATTGCGGCGTTGTTCACCACCGCCTTCGTGATCGCGCTGGTTGGATTCACCGAAGCGATCGCGATCGCACGGGCGATTGCCGCGCGCACCGGCCAGCGGCTGAACCCCAACCAGGAACTCATCGGGCAGGGCCTCGGCAACCTCGCCGGGAGCTTCACTCAGGCCTATCCGGTCAGCGGCTCTTTTTCCCGTTCCGCGGTAAACCTGAACTCGGGAGGGCGCACTGGTCTTTCCTCCGTCTCCACGGCGCTGATCATTCTGGTGGTCCTGCTCTTCCTGACGCCGCTGTTCTACCACCTGCCCGAGGCCGTTCTCGCAGCCATCATCATCATGGCGGTGATCGGGCTGATCAACTTCAAGGCCATTCACCACGCCTGGCTGGCGAGCAAGCATGACGGCGTCGCCGCCATGGTCACCTTCGTCGCGACGCTCGCGGTCGCGCCGAATCTCGACATTGGCATCCTGATCGGCGTCGGCCTCGCGCTGGGGCTGTTTCTCTACCGGTCGATGTACCCACGGGTCTCCGAACTCGCCCGCTATTCCGACGGCACCCTTCGGGAGGCCCAGCGCTACGGCCTGAAGGCCAGCGAGGAGATCGGCCTGTTGCGATTCGATCGCTCGCTCTACTTCGCCAATGTCCCCTACTTCGAGGACGCGGTGCTGGAACTCGCCGCCCGGCACCCGAAGGCCCGGTATCTGGTTATCGTGACCAAGGGGATCAACGAGATCGACGCCTCCGGCGAAGAAGCAATCCATTCTCTCGTCGACCGGCTCAAGGCCCGCGGTGTGACACTGGTCTTCGCCGGCCTGAAGGCCCAGGTGCTCGAAATGATGCAGCGCACGGGGCTCGACCAGGTGATCGGCAAGGAAAACATTTTCCGTTCCACCGACGCGTCGATCGAGGCGGTGCAGGCCCGTGTGGCCCGGGAGAAAGAACGTGAGCGTGACAACGGAGGCGAGTGACGCCGAACCCCGTCCCCGCCCCCTGTAGGCTGAGGGGAGGGGAACCCGGCCAACAAACCCTGATCCAATGCGGGCAGGCTGCAATGGGTCACGCCTGCGGGTAGACTGCGCAACATTCAACGCTTGAACAGGAGGAGCCATCCGTGGCT
>PWRV01000303.1 GCA_003563455.1 Thioalkalivibrio sp. | reverse complement strand
CGAGGCCCTTGTGTTCGCGCATCAGGCGGCGTGCACGGGCGCGCAGCTCGGTGGGCGACAGCGCCGGGGTGTCGTCGATGAACAGCGGCGCTTCGGAGAGCATCGACACCGCGCTGGTCAGCCGTGGCCAGTCGGCTTCGTCGAGCCGGCCAGAGCGCAGCTTCTGCTGGTTGATCCGCCCCATCGAGGACAGCAGACGCATCGCGATCTTCTCACCGGGCATCTCCATGCTGAAGACGGCGATCGGCTTCTCGGTCTTCATCGCCACGTACTCGCCGATGTTCATCGCGAAAGACGTCTTGCCCATCGACGGCCTCCCGGCAACGATGACGAGATCGCCCGGATGCAGGCCGGAGGTCAGTTCGTCGAGGTCCTGGTAGCCGGAGGGAACGCCGGTGATCGCGCTCTTGGTCTCGAAAAGGTGTTCGATCTGCTCCACCGCGGCCGCGAGCAGCGGCTTCATGCCGCGAAAGCCCTGGGTGCCGCGCGCGCCGCGCTCCGCGATCGAGAAGACCTTCTGCTCGGCAAGATCGAGCAGTTCCCGCGTGGGACGGCCTTCCGGCGTGAACGCCGAGTCCGCCACCTCGGTACCCACCGAGATCAGGGAACGCAGAATGGAGCGATCGCGGACGATGTCCGCATAAGCCTTGATATTCGCAGCGCTGGGAGTCTGACTGGCAAGCTCCCCGAGATACGGGAGCCCCCCGGCATCCTGCAATTCCCCGGTATTCTGCAGCTGTTCCGCGACCGTCACCATGTCGAAGGGAGCGTTGCGATCGGCCAGCGCGGCGATCGCCCGGAAGATCAGGCGGTGGTCGTGGCGATAGAAATCGTCCGCATTGATACGGTCGGCAATGCGGTCCCATGCGTCGTTGTCCAGCATCAGCCCGCCCAGAACGGACTGTTCGGCCTCAACCGAATGCGGTGGTACGCGAAGCCCCTGGGTCATGGCCGCCCTGCGCTGCCGATCAGTGGCGCCACCGGCCCCGGGATCGACCGGAGCCGGCCTGCGCTCACTCCTCGCCGGTCACGATGACGCGGATTTCCGCATTCACGTCCGCGTACAGGTGCACTTCGATCTCGTACTCGCCGGTCTGCCGCAGCGGACCTTCGGGCAGCCGCACCTCACGCTTCTCGACCTCGACGCCGCGCGCGGTGATCGCGTCCGCGATGTCACCGGCTCCGATCGATCCGAAAAGCTTGCCTTCGCCGCCGGCCTTGGCCTTGATCTCGACCACCATCCCCTCGAGAGAGGCCTGACGCGCCTGTGCGGCGGCCAGCGCCTCGGCTGCGGCCCGCTCGAGCTCGGCGCGCCGGGCCTCGAACTCGGCGATGTTCTCCGCCGTTGCGAACTTGGCCTTCCCCTGCGGAAGCAGGTAGTTCCGGGCGTAGCCCGGGCGGACCCGGACCTTGTCGCCGAGGGCGCCCAGGTTGTCGATCTTTTCCAGCAGAATGACTTCCATCTTGGTTTTCCTGTCAATCAGTTAAAGTGAAAATCGCGCGCGGTGCGCGGAACCATCCCCTCGCTCTCCCGCGGCAGCGGGCTGAGGAGCGGGCGTCCCGCGAGGTTCCTGTGTCAACACGATCCTCGATGCATCCGGGCCGGTTGGGCAGAGTGTACACGCGAAACCGCCGGGCGGTTCACTCCGGCCCGTTCTGGTCTCGTGCCGGAAACCGCTCGCGCAGCCGCGCCACGCCGTCGATCGCCCCGAGGGCGGTGATCAGCAGGAACATCTGCGGCAGAGCGAGCACCAGCAGCACGTACATCCCCACCAGCCAGAAGCTGCTCATCCCCTGCCCGTGCGTCAGCGCGTGCATCACGGCAAGCCCCTGCAGGAAGAACAGCACGCCGAGGATGAACGCCAGCTCCAGTGCCAGCGGCACGTCCGCAAGCTGCCCCAGCAAGGCCAATGCGACCACCGCGATGGCCAGGTTGCGGCCCATCTGCAGCGCACGGAACTCGGTGCCGAAGGCACCCGGGTTGTACAGCAGGGCCTGCCAGTAGCGGGCGATCAGCAGGCTCAGCGCCATGCTGAGCAGGAAGATTCCGGCCAGCATCCCGGTGAGGAAGGGCGCAATGGCGGTCAGGGCCGCCTCCACGTCCTCCATTCCCGGACCGTCTCCGTCCACGAAGGGTGCCAGCATCTCCTGCCCCG
This sequence comes from Thioalkalivibrio sp., assembly GCA_003563455.1. Lineage (GTDB taxonomy): Bacteria > Pseudomonadota > Gammaproteobacteria > Ectothiorhodospirales > Ectothiorhodospiraceae > Thioalkalivibrio. The sequence continues at coordinate 5,047 of PWRV01000303.1, read as the reverse complement.
CGACCACCCAGAGGGCCTCGAGATCGGGCACCAGCAGGCGCACCAGCAACACCAGTGCCCCGGCGACGAGTGCCGCCATCGACAGTGTCACGCGCCAGGAAACCGACTGGCGCAGGACCTCGCCCATCGCGGCCACCGGCAGCCACTGGGCGAGACCCGCCATCATGCCGATCAGTGGCGACCCGCCCATCATTGCGAACACCAGCGCGCCCAGGATCAGGGCCGCGAAACCCGCAACGAACAGCGCCTGGCCAATTCCCAGCCGGAGCGCCACCAGCGCGACAACCGCCGCGCTCAGGATCGCGATCGGCGGGATGAAAATCCCAAACGCGCCAAGGCCGGCCGCGGCGATCACCGCACGCCAGCGGCCCTGCATGGCAAAGTCGGCCAATATGCGCATTGGCGTCCCCTGCGTTCCTGCGGGCGTCAGAAATGGTTGTCTGTATACGGCAGCAGGGCAAGGAAACGGGCGCGCTTCACGGCAGTCGCCAGCTGACGCTGGTACTTCGCGCTGGTGCCGGTGACCCGGCTCGGTACGATCTTGCCGGTCTCGGTGATGAAGTTCCTGATCAGGTTCAGGTCCTTGTAATCGATGTACTCGATGCCCTCGGCGGTGAAGCGGCAGTACTTGCGGCGACGGGAAAAACGGGCCATGGCGGTAACTCCTTGATAAGACGTAAAAAGAAGGGAAAAAGAAACAGGGGATCAGCTACCGGACGCGCCAGCCTGCTCTTCTGCGTCTCCGCCGCCGTCGCGATCGCCGCGGTCATCACGGCGCCCTCGACCCTTCGGGCTTTCCTCCTCCTCGCGGCCCTTGGCCAGAGGCGAGGGCTCGGTTTCCGCCTTTTCCATGCGCATCACCAGGTGGCGCAACACGGCGTCGTTGAACCGGAAGGCGCTGACAAGCTCCTCGATCGTCTCCTCGCCCACCTCGACGTTCATCAGCACATAATGGGCCTTGACCAGTTTCTGGATCGGGTAGGCGAGCTGGCGCCGGCCCCAGTCCTCCAGCCGGTGGACCGTGCCCTGCTGGGCCTCGACCATGCCGCGATAACGCTCGATCATCGCCGCAACCTGCTCGCTCTGGTCCGGGTGGACCATGAACACCACTTCGTAATGACGCATTGCCATGTACTCCTTGCGGGTAACAGCCTCCCGTCCACGCCCGGGGATCGATCCCCGACCCCGGCCCTGTCGGTGAGGCAAGAAGTCGCCGAAAACGGCGAGAAAAGCGCGAGATAATAGGCGATTCGCGGGCGGCACACAAGCACGGTTCGCGACGCCAGGAGCCGGGATCAGGCCGGGGCGAAACGCTGGCGCACGGCCTCGAACAGGGCCACGCCGGCCGCCACGGAGACGTTCAGGCTGGCCACGCTGCCGGTCATCGGAATCGCCGCGAGACGATCACAGTGTTCCCGGGTCAGGCGGCGCAGACCCTCGCCCTCCGCGCCCAGTACCAGCACCGTCGGCGGCGTCAGGTCGACGCGGTAGAGCGGCTCCGGCGCATCGCCGTCCAGCCCGACGACCCACACGCCGGCAGCGCGCAGTTCGCGCAGCGTGCGCGCAAGATTCGTCACCACCACCAGCGGCATCGTCTCGGCAGCCCCCGAGGCCGCCTTCGCGGCGGCCGGTGTCAGCGTGGCGCTGCGGTCCCGGGGCACGATTACCGCGCGCGCACCCGCCGCATCGGCGCTGCGCAGGCACGCACCGATATTGTGCGGATCGGTCACCCCGTCCAGCGCCAGAAACAGGTCGCCGCCCGATGCCACAAGCGCTGCGAGTTCCGCCTCGCCGGCACGCGGCCGGGGCCGGGCGAAGGCCACAACCCCCTGGTGCCGCAGGTCTGCGTGACTGCGCTCCAGCCGCTCCCGGCGCAGCCGCTCGACGCTGATGCCGAGTGCCTGAGCGCGACTGGCGAGCGCCACCAGCCGGGCGTCGGCGTTGTCCGCCGCGACCTGCAGACGCTTGATTCGACCGGGAGCGTGTGCGAGCAGCGACTCCACCGCGTGCAACCCGCCGACGACCTCGTCCCGGCTCACGAGTTCCGGCGCCTCCGTCGGCTCGAGCGCTTCCGACTCCCGCCTTCAGCGTCGTCCTTCCCGGCACCGGAGTCTTCTGTCCCGGCTGCACTCTTTGCCCTTCCCGACGGACGGATCAGCAACGCCACCTCGCCCTCGGGCTGCGAGCGCCGGCGGCGGCGCCGGGGGGTGGACTCCGGGCTCGGCGACTCGGTTCCTGCATCGGGCTCGGGGGCGGTCGCCTTCCCGGCAGCCGGTTGTGGCTCTGGCGCCCTCGCGCCGGTATCCACGGATGCGCCGTCGTCCCTCGAACGCCGCCGCGGCGGTCGCGATCGGCTATCGGAGGGTATCGGGGTTGACGGCGTTTCCGTCTGTGGCGCCTTCGGCAGCCGTTGCTTCGCAGCGGATCCACCGCCGTCGGCCTTCTCCGGTTTCGACGCGCGGCCGCGCCGCTTCGACGTCCGCCGCGGCGCGGTGGCCTCCGCCTTCGCCGCGCCGGGCCGCTTGCGGCCGGGCTTGGGCTCACCCGCTGCGGGCTCCTCGTCGACCAGGCGCAGATCGATCTTGCGATCGTCCAGGCTCACGCGGACGACCTGGACCCGCAGTCGGTCGCCGATCCGGAAGACCCGCCCGCCGCGCTCGCCAGTCAGCCGGTGACGAACCGGGTCGAAGTGATAGAAATCGTTGTCGAGGCTGGAGACGTGCACCAGGCCGTCGATGAAGACGTCGACGATCTCGACAAAGAGCCCGAAGCCGGTAACCCCGGACACCACCCCGTCAAAGACGTCGCCGACCTTGTCCTGCATGTATTCGGCCTTGAGCCAGGCGACCGCATCGCGGGTCGCGTCGTCCGCGCGACGTTCGGCCATCGAGCAGTGCTCGCCGAGGGATTCCATGTCGCTGTGGGAGTAGGCAAAGTCGGATGCCTTGCCCTTGCGCAACAGGTGGCGAATACCCCGGTGCACGAGCAGGTCGGGATAGCGCCGGATCGGCGAGGTGAAGTGCGCGTAGTCCGCCAGCGCGAGGCCAAAATGCCCGCCGAGATCGGGCCCGTAGACGGCCTGACTCAGAGAGCGCAGCACCACGGTCTCGATCAGCTGCTTGTCCGGCCGGTCCGCCGCCGCACGAAGCACTGCCGAATAGTGCGCCGGCGTCGGCTCGTCACCGCCCTCGAGGGTCAGGCCGACCCCGGACAGGAAGTCACGCAGGTCATCGAGCTTTTCCGAGGGCGGCCGGTCATGCAGACGGAAGAGCGTCGGCAGCTTGTGCTTCTTCAGGAAACGGGCCGCGGACACATTGGCCGCGATCATGCATTCCTCGACCAACCGGTGCGCGTCGGTCCGTTCCACCGGAACGATGCGCTCGATCTTGCGTTCCGGACCGAACTCGATGCGGGTCTCGGTGGAATCGAAATCGATCGCACCGCGCCGGTTGCGCGCCGCGTGCAGCGCCTTGAAGACCGCGTGGAGGCGCTCGAGATGCGGCACCACCGCGGCGTACTGTTCCCGAAGCTCCGGGTCCCTGTCGACGAGCATCGCCGCGACCTTGGTGTAGGTCAGGCGGGCGTGCGAGCGCATCACCCCCTCGTGGAAACGGTAGCTTCGCACCGCTCCGCGCTTGCCGATCTCCATTTCGCAGACCATGCAGAGGCGTTCGACTTCCGGATTCAGCGAGCACAGGCCGTTGGAGAGCACCTCCGGCAGCATCGGAATGACCTGTTCCGGGAAGTAGACCGAGGTGCCGCGATTGCGGGCCTCGCGATCCAGCGCTTCGTCCTTGGCAACGTAATGTGAAACATCCGCGATCGCCACCCAGAGACGCCACCCGCCCTCCATTTCCTCGCAGAACAGGGCGTCATCGAAGTCCCGGGCATCCGCGCCGTCGATGGTGACCAGCGGCTTGCTGCGCAGATCGAGCCGGCCCTTGCGGGCGGCCGCCGGAACCCGGGTCCCCAGGCGATCGGCCGCAGCCGTGACCTCGTCCGGCCACTCGAACGGCAGACCGTGCGCCCGGATCGCGATGTCGATCTCCATGCCAGGGGCCATGTGCTCGCCGAGCACCTCGACCACTTCACCACGCAGCCGTGCCTTGCGCGATGCCTGCGGGCGGATGCGCACCACGACAATCTGATCGTCGCCCGCATCGCCGAGGCCATCCGGCGGAATCAGGATGTCGTGGGCAATGCGCTTGTTATCCGGCGTGAGAACCCCGACCCCATCCTCGACGCGGATGCGGCCCACCACCTGTTCCGAGCCGCGCTCGAGAATCTCGATGATTGCGCCCTCGCGCCGCCCGCGGTGGTCCACACCCATCACGCGGCCGAGCACTCGGTCACCGTGCAGCACGCCGCGCATCTGCCGCGGCGAGAGGAAGAGGTCGCTGCTCTGGTCGTCCGGAACGAGGAACCCGAAGCCGTCGGGATGACCGATCACGCGCCCCCGGATCAGGTCGGCCTGGTTCACCGGCAGGTAGGAACCGCGCCGGTTGCACAGCACCTGACCGTCCCGCTCCATCGCGCGAAGCCGTCTGCGCAGGGCCTCGAGGTGCTCCTCGCTGTCGATCCCGACCCGTGCGGCGATCTCCTCGAAGGCCAGCGGATTACCCGCCTCGGCCAGGCGATCCAGGATCAGTTCCCGGCTCGCGATGGGGTTCTCGTACTTTTGTGCCTCGCGTTCGAAATTCGGATCGACCGGCGCACGGCTGCTGCGTTTTCTGGGCATTCCCTTCACTCTTTGATTCGCCCCGGGGTCCTCTCAAGGCCCTTCTCCGGCGCTCCGGCCGGGGCATGCTGATGGATTGACACTTCGCGTGGAGATCTCTATATTTGCGCACTCCTGAAGCGCAGGGCCGCAAGGTCCATCCTCGTGCCGAGGTGGCGGAATTGGTAGACGCGCTAGCTTCAGGTGCTAGTGAGCGTAAGCTCGTGGAGGTTCAAGTCCTCTCCTCGGCACCACCCCTCCCTTTCCTGCGCCCCCGTTTTCGTGCAAGCCCTTTTCCTGGGCCCATCTTCCTGGGCCCATCTTCCTGGG
>PWRV01000044.1 GCA_003563455.1 Thioalkalivibrio sp. | reverse complement strand
CTGATCCGCCACAACGCGGGCCGGCTCGGCAAGGAGCTGTGGACCGAGGGACGCGACGGCGCACCCGTGCGCCTGTTCGCGGCGATCAACGAGCAGGATGAGGCACGCTTCGTCGCCGAGACCGTCTCCCGGCACGTGGAGCAGGGCGGCCTGCACCGGGAGTGCGCGGTCCTCTACCGTTCCAACGCCCAGTCACGCGTGCTGGAGGAGACCTTCATCGCGCGACGCATGCCCTACCGGGTGTACGGGGGACTGCGTTTCTTCGAGCGACAGGAGATCAAGGACGCGCTCGCGTACCTGCGTCTGGCCACGAACGCCGACGACGACCCCGCCTTCCTGCGGGTGGTGAACCAGCCCCCGCGCGGCATCGGCGAGAAGACGCTCAATGAGTTGCGCGATCTGGCGCAGCGGGAGGATCTGAGCCTGCACGATGCCGCGCTGAAGGCGGCGGAGGACGGGCTGCTGACGGGGCGTGCGCGCAATGCCGTGGTCGGCTTCCTACAGTTGCGCATGCAGCTCGCCGAGATGCCGGCTGACCGGCCTCTGGGCATCCAGGTGGAGAGCGCGATCGATCGCTCGGGCCTGCGCGAGCATTATGCAAACGAAAAGGGCGAGCGCGGCCAGGCAAGGCTGGAGAACCTGGACGAGCTGATCGGCGCGGCCAGCGCCTTCGAACAGGAATGGCCCGCGGACGCCGAGGAGCGGCCGGGTGGCCTCACCGAGTTCCTCGCTCATGCAGCCCTGGAGGCTGGCGAAGGGGCGGCCGACCCCTTCGAGGACGCAGTGCAGCTGATGACGCTGCATTCGGCGAAGGGTCTCGAATTCCCGACCGTCTTCGTGGTCGGGCTGGAGGAGGGGCTCTTTCCCAACGCGCGCTCGCTGGAGGAGCCGGGGCGGCTGGAGGAGGAGCGGCGGCTTGCCTACGTGGGCATGACCCGGGCGGAGCGGGAGCTGTACCTGGCCTATGCCGAGAGCCGGCGGCTGTACGGCCGCGAATCCTACAACATGCCGTCGCGCTTCCTGCGCGAACTGCCGGAGGACCTGGTGGAACCGCTGCGCCCGCAGGCGCGGGTGCGACCGGCCGGGCGGTTTGCCGCGGGCCGGCACGGGCCGGGCGCCGGAATGGACCCGAAGCGCGCTGCCGCCGCGGACGCCGGGCTCGCGATCGGGTCGCGCGTCCGCCACGCAAAATTCGGCGAGGGCGTGATCACCCAGTACGAGGGCTGCGGCGCCTCGGCACGGGTGCAGGTGAACTTTGCCGGTACCGGTTCCAAGTGGCTGGTGCTGAGTTTCGCGCGGCTGGAGCCGATCGGCTGAGGCTCACCCCGGGCCCTCACCCCCCGGCCCCGTTACTCCGGGCATCCTGCCCTCCGCCCTTCGGGCCCGCCTTCGGCGGTTCGAAATCCGCTCCCGGCCCTTGGGCACCTTGTCCGCAAGCGGGAGAGGGGAACAAACCCCCTCCCCCGCATGCGGGGGAGGGTTGGGGAGGGGGCCCGGCGCCATGTCCAGCCGCGCCGTCAGCCTTCGAGCCCGGCCCTCACCCCCGGCCCCGTTACTCCGGGCATCCTACCCTCCGCCCTTCGGGCCCGCCTGCGGCGGTTCGAAATCCGCTCCCGGCGGATTTGTCCGCAAGCGGGAGAGGGGAGGGCCCTTGGGCACCTTGTCCGCACGCGGGAGAGGGAAGAGGAACGCCGCTACGCGTCCGCCAGCGCCGTGTTCTGCAGCAGGTGCACGCTGAACAGTCCCCGCTGATCCGTCCACACGCCGATCGTCTCCATCCCCGCGCGGCGGGCCAGGCCCTCGAACTCGTCCAGCCCGTACTTGTAGGAATTCTCGGTGTGGATCGTCTCGTCCGCGTCGAAGTCGAAGACCTCGTCCCCGATCCTCACGCTTTGCTCCCGCGCGCTGACCAGATGCATCTCCACCCGGCCCTCGGCCTCGTTGTAGACGGCCCGGTGGCGCCAGTACTGCAGATCGAAGTCCCCGCCCAGCTCCCGGTTGATCCGCTCCAGCAGGTTCAGATTGAAGGCCGCGGTGACCCCTTGCGCATCGTCGTAGGCGGCCTCGAGCAGGGCCCTTTCCTTGCGCAGGTCCACCCCGATCAGGAAGTGCCCGCCGGGACCGACCAGGTCGGCGACCGCGGCGATGAAGTCCACCGCCTGCTCCGGATGGAAGTTCCCGATGCTGGAACCGGGAAAGAACGCCACCCTTGGCCCCTCCGGCGCTGTCGGCGGGACTTCCATCCGTCGCGTGAAGTCGGTGTGCGCCGCATGCACCTCGAGCCAGGGAAAGTCGGCCGCGACCTCTTCCGCGGCCATCCGCAGGTGATTACGGGAGATGTCCATCGGGACGTAGGCACAGGGTTCGAGCCCCTCCAGCAGGATGCGGACCTTGGCGCAGCTGCCGCCGCCCGGTTCGAGCAGCAGGCCGCCGGTGCCGACCGCCCGCGCGATTTCCGCCGCGCGCTGTTGCAGGATCTCGCTCTCGGTCCGGGTCACGTAGTACTCCGGTGCTTCGGTGATGGCGTCGAAAAGCTTCGATCCCCGTTCGTCGTAGAAGAACTTCGGTGCGATCTGGCGCGGTCGCTCGCGCAGGCCCGTCAGCACCTCGCGCCGGAAATCGGCCTCCGTGGGGTGCAGGTCGAAAAAACGGATGATTTCGCTGGTCATGAGACCAGCCCGTGATCGCCGAGGGTCACGGCAGGATCATGAGGCCGGCGGCCCCGAGCGGGATGCCGGAGCCTGTTCATTGGGACTCTGGGTTGCATCACTGTCATTCCTTTTCCTCCGTCGCTTCCGGGCCCCGAACCATCAGGATCGAGACACTGACCTTGCGCACCAGGTTCTCCGCGACGCTGCCGAGCAGCAGCCGTCGCACCCCCCGGCGCCCATGGGAGCCGACAACCAGCAGATCGGCCCCGGATTTCGCGACCGCAGCGGCAATGAGATCGGCACTGTGCTCACCGTGTCCGCGGAGCAGCGACGGCTCTGCCTTCACACCGGCCGTCCGGGCACGTTCTGCCGCGCGCTCCAGACAATCGGCGGCATTGGTCCGCAGCAGCTGCTTCAACTCGTTGCGGGTGGTCGTGTTCATCCCCTTCGAGTGGAAGACGTGCACCAGGTTCTCGTCGATCGCGTGCCCGATCTCGAGCGTTGCCCCGTGGATCTGGGCCAGCGAGATGGCCTCCCTCAGCGCCTTGCGCGACGTCGGACTGTCATCGATCGCGACAAAGATGTGTCGATACATTCACTTCCCCTCGAAAAAGGGCAGGGGTTCCGGCTGTACCGGGCCCTGCCAGCCGTGCCCGCGGATGACCTGCTGTGCCCTTTGTGCATCGCCCGTCAGGCGCGAGCCGGGTTCAGCAGAAACCTCTGCGCCGCGAACACCACCGCGGCGACACCGAGGCCTATGATATCCGACTGGATGCCGCCGCCGATCATCGCCAGCGCGGCTCCCAGCACCAGCACCCGCACGATCCAGTTGATCCGGCCAAAGAACCAGCCCTGGATCGACGACGCGAGCAGGTAGATCCCCAGCGCGGCGGTCAGGAACGCGTGCAGGTTCTCCTGCCACTCGCCCTGCATCAGCAGCGGTGCCGAATAGAAGAACATGAACGGCACGACGAACGCGGCCAGCCCGATCTTGAAGGCCTCGACGCTGGTGCGCATCGGATCCGAGCGGGCGATCGCGGCCCCCGCGTAGGCTGCCAGCGCCACCGGTGGCGTGATCGCGGACATCACCGCGAAATAGAAGATAAAGAAGTGCGCGGTCAGCGGATCGATGCCCATCCGGATCAGGCCCGGTGCGATCACGCTCGCGGCGACCGCGTAGGCCGCGGTGGTGGGCATGCCCATACCCAGGATGATCGCAACCAGCATCGCGAAAAACAGCGCGAGGAGCTGGCTCTGGCCAGCGACCGCGAGCAGCAGGGAGGAGAACCGCACCCCGACGCCGGTCAGCGCGATCACGCCCACGATCACACCGGCCGCGGCACACACCGCCACGAGTTGCAGTGACATCCGCGCCGCGATCTCGAGTGCGTAGGCGATCTGTTTCGGTCCCATGCGGAACGGGGTAAACCAGCTCACCACCGCGGCCGCGGCCATCGCGAGCGTGCCGGCGCGGATCACCGAATAGCCCATGAACAGCGCACCGATCAGGGTGATCACCGGGATGAACAGGAAGACACGCCGGGCCATGGTGGCGAACTGGGGCAATTCGCTGCGCGGCAGCCCGCGCATGTCGAGCTTCAGCGCCTCCTTGTCCACCATGAAGTACACGGACAGGAAGTACAGCGCGGCCGGGATGATCGCCGCGATCACGATCTCGGTGTAGGCGATGCCGGTGATCTCGGCCATGATGAAGGCCCCGGCGCCCATGATCGGCGGCAATACCTGTCCGCCGGAGGAGGCCGCGGCCTCGATCGACGCCGACGTCTGCGGCCGGTAGCCGACCCGTTTCATCAGGGGGATTGTCAGCGAGCCCGTGGATACGACGTTGCCCGCCGAGGTTCCGTTGATCATGCCCATCAGGCCCGAGGAGAAGACCGCCACCTTGGCCGGTCCGCCGCGCGCGCCCCCGGCCGCGGCAAAGGCGAAATTCACGAAGTACTCGCCCACGCGGCTCGCCTGCAGGAAGGCCGCAAAGGTGATGAACAGGATGATGTAGGTCGAGGATACCGCGGTGGTCGGCCCCAGAATCCCGTTGTCGGTGTAGATGAACGCGAAGAAGCGCGCGGGCGCATAGCCGCCGTGCTCGAGCACTCCGGGCAGCCACGGCCCGATGAAGCCATAGGCGATGAAGACCGCGACGATGATCACCAGCGGCAGTCCGGCCAGCCGCCGCGTCATTTCGAGGATCAGCAGGATGCCCGCAATCGACGCGTACATGTCGTTCGGATGCGGAAAGACGCTGGCGCGAAAGCGCAGGAACTCGGCGTGCCCGATGATGTACAGGCCGACCGCGATTGCGGCGACGGCCAGCAGGAGGTCCGGCAACGGCAGGCGGCTGCGGTCACGGACCGGCGAGGTCCACGAGGCGAGGATCGCGAGCACCGTGCCGGTGATGATCGGGTAACCGAAGGTCAGCAGCATCTGGTCTGGCGGCGCGCCGGTTGGCACGCGGGCATCGGCGATCAGGGCATAGGTGATCTGCACCAGCGCGGTGAAGATCGCGACCGCGGCGGGCAGCAGGAGCACCCATTCCAGAATGGTGGCAGGACGCTGCCCGCTGCCCTCTGCCGGAAACGCGCGCGCGGAAAAGAAGACGAAGCCGAGCGCGAGGCCGCCCGAGACGTGGATCAATCGATAGACCCAGGTCTCCAGCGGATAGACGTTCATTACACCGATGTGGAAGGCGGTGTAGAGAACACAGGCGCCCGCGAACAGGGTGCCGAGGATGCCGACGAAGACGCGTTGATTCGCGGTGACGACCTCGGCGTCCACCGCACCGGCCTGGGCGGTTACGGGAACAGGCGCATCGGGTTCGGGACCGTCAGCGTCGGGCTTCCGGTCACGGGGTGCATCGGTGGTCATCAGGACCCCTTTGGAGATTCCTCAAGCGCAAAGAAAACGGGCCAGAGTCGCAGGAACTGCGGTCTCTGGCCCGGTCGATCAGACGCGCGGGTGCGTCACCCCTGAAGGTCTTCGGGAATCTCGATTCCCTGTTCCTCGAAATAGCGCACCGCTCCGGGATGGAAGGGCAGGAAGGTGTTGTTATCCCAGTTTTCAGGCAGCGTCGCCCGGGCCGCCGCGTGAATCTGGACCATGCGCTCGTTGTTTTCCATCACCAGCCGGGTGATCTCGTAGGCGAGGCTCTCCGGCATGTCGGCATGGGCGACCGCAAAGTTCCACATGGCCACCGTGGTGTCATCGGTATCCTGTCCCGAATAGGTGTTCGCCGGAATGGTGAATGGTGCCACCGAGGGGAAGTTCTCGAGGATCGTTTCGTGTTCCTCCGGGGTGAAGCCGAAAGTGCGCACATTGGTCTCGGCCGCGAGTTGCGAGAAGGCGCCGATCGGCACACCGGCCGCGAACACGAAGGCGTCGATGAGACCGTCCTTGAGCTGACTGGCGGCGTCGGAGGCGCCGGTAAACGACGGGCGCACGGTCACGTCCAGCGTATCCAGGAAGCGCGGCCAGTAGGTGCCCGCGGTGCCGCCCGCCGGGCCCACGCTCACGCGCTTGCCGTCGAGATCGCCGACCGACTCGATGCCGCTGCGGCTAAGCGCGATGCCGTGGAAGGGCGTCTCGTACATCGGGAACAGCGCGCGAACGTCGGTGTGCGGGAGCCCCGGGGCGAGTTCGCTCTCGCCGGTCCATGCCTCGAACATCGGACCCATCGTGACCAGGCCGATGTCGTGTTCGCGCATCTGCACCAGGGTCGCGTTCTGCACCGGTCCACCGGTGATCTCGCCGCTGGCTCTGATGTTCAGTTCCTCTCCGAGGAAGCTTGCAAGGCCGTTGCCGTAAACGAAATACACGCCACCGACACTTGCCGTTCCGATGGTAAGGCTCCTTGGCCAGTCGCCGCGGTCCTGTGCGATGGCGCCGGTGGTGCTCAGTGCCAGGGCGGTCGCCGCCACGATCAGCCAGCGGGTGAGTCTGTGGTTCATGATCGTCGTCTCCTCTGTCGGACCGTGCATTCGGTCCGTTCTGTGTTTTTTGCACGGAGACCGGGATTGCCCCGTTCCGTCTGTTCCCGGCCGGCCGAATGCGCCGGCGAACCGCTCCGGGGAACCGGCCGGCCCTGCCCGGAACAGGCGCCGAGCGGGTCGGTGCGGAGCCCGGGCGTCGACCTGCTCGGTACGACACCCAGGACACGGCTTCCCGCACTTATATCATTAGAATATCCGCGAAGTCTCCATTGGGGGGCCGTGGCACTCGGGAATTCCCGGGTCGGTCGCTGACGATCCCCGGCCGCGTGACTTCCGGACCGGTTTTTGGCGACACTGCCACCAGTACTCCAACCCGAAGGCGTGGTGATGGAATCGCTCTACCCACCCGTTGAGCCCGGCGCGACCGGCACCCTAGATGTCGGCGACGGTCACCGCCTGTACTGGGAGACCTGCGGCCACCCGGACGGGCTGCCCGTGGTCTTTCTGCACGGCGGGCCGGGCTCCGGCTGCGAGCCCTGGCACCGCCGCTTCTTCGATCCCGCCCGCTACCGCATCGTGCTCTTCGACCAGCGCGGATCGGGCCGCTCCACCCCGCATGCGGG
>PWRV01000037.1 GCA_003563455.1 Thioalkalivibrio sp. | reverse complement strand
GCCACGCGGAAAGTTCGGTAACAGATCGCTTCGCCAGAAGCGCCGGCGCTGCGTTGGGCAAGTTTGAAATAGGTTGGCTATTCCGGCACTTGCCCGCCTTGCTCCGGCACTTCTGGCTGTGGGGTCCATAGTTACCGAACTTCCCGCATGGCCCACTAGGGAAACGCTGATTTATCGGCGTTTCCCTGCGGCACACGGAAGTGCCGCCAGAATCGACCACCGTAGGGGGTTGATTCTGAAGCAAGCTGCAAATCACATTTGCAGCGCAGCGTGCGCCGAGAAAGCCAGGATGGCTTTATTCAGCGCTTGTCTAACGGCGTCTTCCGCCATCAACGTCATGAGGATCAATGTCGTGACCGAAATCTTTCTGCCCGACCTCTGCGACGCGCACGGGGATGCGTTGTCCGTGCTGGAGCCGATATTCTCGAACTTCGGCGGTACCGAGTCCTTTGGCGGCCCTGCCGTGACCGTCAGGTGTTTCGAGGACAATTCCCGGGTCGCGGAGCAGCTATCACGTCCGGGGCATGGCCAGATCCTGGTGGTCGATGGCGGCGGTTCGCTGCGTTGTGCACTGCTGGGGGACAACCTCGCCCGAAAGGGCGCGGAGAACGGCTGGGCCGGGGTTCTGGTCTATGGCTGCGTGCGCGATGTGCAGGTGCTCGCGGAGACACCGATCGGCATACTGGCGCTGGCTCCGCATCCCCGCCGGAGTGTGAAGAGAGGGAGCGGCGAGCTGAATGTCCCGGTGACCTTTGCCTGCGTTACCATTCGTCCCGGCGCCTTCGTCTACGCTGATCCAAACGGTGTCATTCTATCGGCCGAAGCGCTGGTGGCCGGTTCCGAAGCCGCTTCCGGGAAGCCACCGCCTGGGTAGCCGGGGGTCGTGGTTGCGACAGGTACCGGGATCGCGGCCGGAAGCCGGTCCCGCTCAAGTGGTGCGGTCGTGGCACCCTGGAAAGACAGGACGGATGACGATGGGCAAGGGCTTTTACTGGTGGGGACTGGTTGTCGTGCTGTCGCTTGCACTGATTGCGTTCGGGCTGATCTCGAAACCGGAGTTGGCCGATCCCGATCCGGGCCATCAGACGCTGCCGCTGGCCACCGTGCCGCAGGGCGGGGGCTTCGTGCTCTCCGGAGGCGGGCAGGTCTTTGATCTTGCGGATTACCGCGGACAGGTCGTGCTCCTTTATTTCGGTTACACCCATTGCCCGGATGTGTGCCCCACATCGATGGCCGTGATGCGTCAGGTCCTGCGGCCGCTGGCTGCCAGCGAACTGGAGCGGGTGCAGGCGGTTTTCGTCAGTGTCGATCCGGAGCGCGATCGCGCGGAGCAGCTGGCCGAATACGCTGCCTTCTTCCATCCCGAGATCCTCGGGGTTACTGGCACCGAGGAAGAACTGGCCGACGCCGGAAGACGCTACGGCGCCGCGTGGCATCGGGTGAACTCGGGCTCGGAGATGGGGTATTCAGTCGATCACAGCTCCTACATTTACGTGATCGGTCCGGACGGCCGCCTGGTCGAGGCGGTCCCGCACGGCACCGGCTCCGGTCACATCCTGGAGTCCGTCCGCGAACTGCTGGAGGTGGGCTGAATGATGGGCAGACTGGTTCTCTTTGCATGGGTTTTCGCCCTGATGGTCGGTGCTTACGCAGCGGAACATCCGGATGGAAACGGCGCGCACCCGGTCGAGGTCGATCAGCCCTTCGTACGGCTGATGCCGCCGGGCCAGCCCAACACCGCGGCCTTCATGATGCTGCGGAACACCAGCGATGCGGATCTGACCCTGATCGGAGCGGAAAGCGGGGCCTCCCGTGTCGTCGAGCTTCACGACCACGAGATGGTCGATGGCATCATGCGGATGCGCGAGGTGGAGCAGATCGCCCTTCCCGCCGACACCCGGGTCGCACTCGAGCGCGGTGGGCTGCATGTGATGCTGATCGGCCTGCACGAGCCGCTGCTGGAAGGCCAACGGGTGCCGATTACCCTGGTCTTCGACAATGCGCCGAGCCTCGAACTTCTTGCACCGGTGCATCACCCCGGGGAGGAACCGCCAATGCACGATCACCGGCATCGGCATTGACGCCAGTGGGCCATGCGGAGCGATCGACGCCGTGCCCGTACTTCATCCGCGGTTGTGGCCACGACGCTGCAGGTGGCGGTCGATCAGCGTGAAGGCGATTGGAGCAATCAGCATGATCGCGGCGATGCGCAGCACGTGGAGGGTGGAGACCATCGCGGTATCGACGTCCAGGGACAGCGCAATCAGGCCCATCTCCACGAGTCCGCCCGGAACCAACGCCAGCAGCAGAGCCGCCCGGTCGAGGCCTAGGGCGTCCGCGAACAGAGCCGCGGCCAGCCACGCCAGCACCATCATCAATACACCCGAGCCGGCACCGACCAGCAGGTAGGGCCAGACGCGCCGAAGCGTCAGGCCAGCGAACCGCGCGCCCAGCGCCGTGCCAACGACGACCTGCGCGGCGGCGATCAGTTCGAAGGGTGGGGGAGCGGCAGTCCACCCGGCGATGTGCACCGCGGCGCTGAGCACCATCGGACCGACCAGCGCGGCGGCCGGCACCCTGAGCGGACGGGCGATCCAGTATCCGAGGACCGCGCAGGCAGCCATCAGGAGGCCGTCGAAGAGCGGCGTCTGCAGCAGGCTCACCGCGGCCGGGGGCAGCGTCGGAACGTCCACGCCTTCGAGGACACGAAAATAGAAGGGAATCACCGCGACGATCACGAGTATCCGGGTCGCGTGCATCAGGGTGATCACCCGGCCGTCTGCGCCGTGGGCCTCACCGGCCAGCACCATCTCGGTGAGGCCACCCGGGGCACCGGAAAAGTATGCCGTCGCCCGATCGAGACCCATCCCGAAACGCAGGAAAGCGAAGGCCAGGACCATCGTGACCACCAGAAGGCCTGACATCACGGCAACGGCGGAGCCCCAGTTGGCGATCTGCGCCCCGATCTCGGGCGTGAAGGCAGAACCCAGCATGACGCCGAGGATGGCGATCATCACCGTGCGCAACCGCGCAGGAATCGTCAGTCTTGCCCCTGCCAGGCTCGCCAGAGTGACCGTTATCAGCGCCCCGAGCATCCAGGCGAGCGGGGCGCCGGCATACGCGAACACCGCGCCGCCGCCAACCCCGGTGGCTAGGCCGCCAAGGGTGCGTCTCCATGTCGGCGCGACCGCCGGGTCGGCGTTGGCCGCGAGCGAGGGGAGGGGACCGAAAAGGCTGTGGCGGTCCATAGGTCTTCCTGTCTGTCAGCCAGGCCGTTCCCGGACCCACCGCTGCGGGTGGTCGGCCGGCTGGTGGAAGGCACAGGGTAACGAATGCGGCCGGGGCGCGGCGTCTGGTGGATCTTACGTAGCAACACGTACTGGCTGGCGGACTCCCGTCGCTTAGTATGACCGTGGAGGTGTCGCCATGAACAAAAACCTGAATCTTCGCCCCGAGCGTTCCCGGGGACTGCTGGCCGCGACCGCCGTGCTGGTTTCGGGCCTCGGCCTCTTCGGCGCCTGGGGCTGCACCAAGGCACATACCATGAACGGTTTCGATGTTTCGCAGGCGGAAGTCCCGGTATCCGAGATCCATCGGGGAGGGCCGCCCCGGGATGGCATCCCGGCCCTGACCGATCCGGAATTCGTGGCATCGGACCAGGCACCGTGGCTTGACGCCGACGACCGCGTGCTTGGCGTCCATCGCAACGGAATCGCGAAGGCCTATCCGCTGGGAATCATGAACTATCACGAGGTGGTGAACGACCTCTTTGCCGGCGAGCCCGTCGCGGTGACTTACTGCCCGCTGTGCTTTTCCGGGCTGGCCTTCAGGGCGGAGGAGCCGGATGGCACCCGATTGCTGCTGGGAGTGTCGGGGCTGCTCTACAACTCCGCGGTGCTGCTCTACGATCAGCGCAGCGAGTCGCTCTGGTCACAGATTGCGGCGAGTGCGATCAGCGGACCACGGCGCGGGGAGACCCTTGAGACCGTCCCGCTTGCAAACACGACCTGGGAGGCGTGGCGGAACGAGCATCCGGAGACCGTCGTGCTGTCCCGGAACACGGACTATTCGCGGAACTACGATCGGGACCCCTACGCCGAATACGCGAAGGACTAAGCCCTGATGTTCCCGGTCCGATTCCGGACGCACGGCGAACACCCGAAGACCCGGGTGCTCGGTGTGGAGATCGGCGGGGAGGCACGCGCCTATCCGTTGCCCGCATTCCCTGACAACGGCCAGCACCGCCTGGAGCACGAACTCGCCGGCGAGTCGATCACCGTGCTGATCGATTCGGACGGTCAGACAGGCCGGGTGCTGGATGAGCAGGGGGAGGAGATTCCAAGCCTGATCAGTTTCTGGTTTGCCTGGTTCGCCTTCCACCCCGACACGGACTGGTACGAACCCGGGCAGTGAATTTGCTCCATGCCTCCGTTGCGCCGGCCTCCGCGCCGGCGCATCGTAGGGGCATGATTCGCATCGACGGAAATATGGGAGAAGGCGGGGGACAGGTGCTGCGCAGCTGCGTGTCGCTGTCGCTGCTGACAGGCAAGTCGGGGACCGTTCGCGTCGTGCCCGAGGTCTACTCGGGCACGACGGATTGAGGAGACGCCGTGCGCCCCCAGTTTCACACGCATCTGGTGAACGGGACCTCGGGTGATCCGGTTCTTTACGTCGACTTCCAGTTCCAGCGCCGTGCGCTGCTGTTCGATCTTGGCGAGATCGGCATGCTGCCGGCAAGGCGGGTGCTGCGGATTACGGATGTCTTCGTTTCGCACACGCACATGGATCACTTCATCGGGTTCGACAGCCTGTTGCGCCTGATGGTCGGACGCTCGAAGCATCTGCGGCTCTACGGTCCGCCCGGCTTTCTCGACAGGGTGGCGCACCGGGTACTGGGATACACCTGGAACCTGGTGCAGAACTTCCCGGTGGAACTCGTGATCGACGCGGCGGAACTGCGGGCAGACGGCCGGCTGCACCGGGCGCGGTTCCGTTCCGCACGGCATTTCGAACGCGAGCCGCGCGACCCGGTGGAGGCCCCCGGCGGGGGGTTGCGGGACGAGGAGGAATTTCGCGTGCGGGCGGCGCCGCTGGATCACAACGGCATCGTTTCACTGGGCTTTGCGCTGGAGGAGAAGGCGCACCTGAATGTCTGGAAGGACCGGCTGGATGACCTGGGTCTGCCGACCGGGCCGTGGCTGACCGAACTCAAGCAGCGCGTGCGCCGGGGCGATCGGGACGATACCCCGTTGACGATCCGATGGCGGGACGGGAAGGGGCAACACGAGCGGGTGGAAACGCTGGGGCGGCTGCGCCGGGAGGTGCTGCGCGAAGTCCCGGGGCAGACGATCGCCTTCGTGGTCGATGCCGCCTTTCACGGCCCCAATCGGCGGGCCATCGTGGACCTTGCTCGGTATGCGGACCACTTCTACGTCGAGGCGCCCTTCCTGAACGAGGCGGCCGAACGGGCCGCCGCGACCGGACACCTGACCACCGGGCAGGCAGGCTGGCTTGCCCGTGAGGCGGGTGCGAGGCGCGTGATTCCCTGCCACTTCTCGTCCCGGCACGCCGGGCAGGAGGCGGCGATCGAGGAACAGGTACAGGCGGCCTTCGGGGACGGCGATCGCGGGGAGGATTGACTCGAAAGAACAGCCGGGAACGGGTGTTGCGGATCTGTCCCGGCAGGCGCAGGGCGCCGAGCCGCCGTGCTGCCCCACCCGATGATACGATATAGCGACCCCGCTCGAGCTGTCCATGTTCTGGTCGAATCCCGAAATCTCCTACCGCAACGTCGGTCTGCTGGCACTGGCGCAGGCGATGCTGATGACCGGCACCTCGCTGCTGATCTCGACGTCGGCGCTGGTGGGCCGGAACCTGGCGCCCGACCCTGGGTGGGCGACGCTACCGCTGGGGCTGCAGTTCCTCGCGATGACCCTGTCGACGATTCCGGCTTCCCTGTTCATGGGCCGGTATGGCCGGCGCGCGGGTTTCCTGGTCGGCGTGCACCTTGGCCTTGCGGGCACGCTGCTCGCGGGGTACGCGATCTTAACCGGAAATTTTCTGCTGTTCTGTGCCGCTGCCGTGCTCCTGGGCAGCTTCAACGCGACGGGCCAGTTCTACCGCTTCGCGGCGGCGGAGGTGGCATCCGAGTCCCTGAAAGCACGGGCGATCGGACTCGTGCTCGCCGGGGGCATCGCTGCGGCCTTCCTCGGGCCGAACCTCGCCGCCTGGACGCGGGAACTCGCCGGACCGGACTTCGCGGCGAGCTACCTGATCCTGGCGGGCCTCTATGTGGTCGGGCTGCTCGCGATCCTGCCGCTACGGATTCCCCTGCCGCCGCGCATTGTGCTGCGCGCGCAGGGGCGTCCGCTGCGGGAGATCGCCACCGGCCGGGTGTTCGCGATTGCCGTGCTTGCGGCGGCGGTCGGCTATGGCGTGATGAACCTGCTGATGGTCGCCACACCCCTGGCGATGGAGGGACACCACCATCGTTTCGAGGATGCCGCCTTCGTGATTCAGTGGCACGTGGTCGCGATGTTCCTGCCGTCATTCTTCACCGGAGACCTGATCCGGCGTTTCGGCGTGTACCGGATCCTGGTGATCGGCGTGCTGCTCAATCTCGCGAGCGTCGGCGTGAACTTCCACGGGCACGATGTGATGCACTACTGGCTTGCGCTGGTGCTGCTGGGCGTGGGCTGGAACTTCCTGTTCATCGGCGGCACCACGCTCCTCACTGAGGCCCACCGCCCGGAGGAGAAGGCCAAGACCCAGGCGCTGAACGACTTCATCGTGTTCGGCACGGTGACCGTGACGGCCCTCGGTTCCGGCGCGTTGCTGGCGACGGTGGGCTGGGGCACGATCAATGCACTGGTGGTGCCGTTCCTGCTGGCGGTGCTGGTGGCGCTGTGGTGGGTACGGCGGTCGTAGGGCCGGCGGACCCTTCCTCTGCCCTCTGCGCAAGCGGGGAAGAGCGCGCAGGACAAAACTCCGTCCCGCGTCTCCCGACGGGCATGCCCTGCAGGCATCCGGGTGGTGGCTGAGTCCACGCCCCTCGGCAGGTAGAATGGCGGTAACGGAATGGCAGGAACCGATTGATCGAAATGACCGACATCCCCCCAGACCCGCGCCCGCACCGGTTTTGCGTCGCGCCGATGATGGACTGGACGGATCGATGGTGTCGGCGTTTTCACCGGCTGCTGACGCGGCGCGCACTGCTGTATACCGAGATGCTGCATGCAAACGCGGTTGTGCATGGCGATCGGCGTCATTTGC